>CAMBYH010000002.1 GCA_945872065.1 Arsukibacterium tuosuense | reverse complement strand
GGACTGGCATTCAAGCCCAATACCGATGACATGCGGGAAGCACCCAGCCTGGTCCTGATGGAGGCGCTGTGGGCGGCGGGCGCCAGAGTCCGCGCCTACGATCCCCAGTCGATGGCTGAAACCGCCCGCATCTGGGGTGCCCGCCCTGATCTTGAGCTCTGTGAGTCCGCTGACGACGCGCTGAACGGTGCGGATGCCCTGGTCATCGTCACCGAGTGGCAGGAGTTTCGCAGCCCCGACTTCGACCGTATCAGGAAAGCACTGACGGCTCCCGTGATCTTCGACGGCCGCAACATTTATGACCCAAAGCTGCTCGCCAAGCAGGGGTTCGCCCACTACGCCATCGGCCGCGGCAAATCGTCCCTGTAGGAGCGCGTTCACGCGCGATACCCAAAACCTATGAACCTCGTCCCCGTCATCCTCTGCGGCGGCTCCGGCACCCGCCTGTGGCCCCTGTCCCGGGCGCTGTACCCCAAGCAGCTGCTGGCGCTCGTTGGTTCCCGCTCGCTACTGCAGGACACGGTGGCCCGGGTGGCACTCCTGCCGGGAGCAGTGCAGGCGCCGCTGGTCGTGTGCAACGAAGCTCACCGCTTTCTGGTTGCCGGGCAGCTGCGTGAGGCTGCCAGCGGAAAAGTCAGCGAGCCGGCCCTCATCCTGGAGCCTGAGGGACGCAATACGGCGCCGGCTGCAGCCATTGCTGCCCTGGTTGCCCGCCGCCGCGCTGGCGCGGACGTGCTGCTGCTGGTCCTGCCAGCCGATCATGTGCTCCGGGATCCTGCGGCCTTTGCGGCGGCGGTGACCCTGGCCAGACCCGCAGCGGCAGCCGGGCAGCTGGTAACCTTCGGCGTCGTGCCGACCCATCCCGAGACCGGGTACGGGTATCTGCGCACTGAGGCCTCGATCGACGGGGGCGTACAACCGGTCCGCGAGTTCGTCGAGAAGCCCGACTACGAGACTGCCCGGCGCTACGTCGCCTCCGGGGCGTTTCTCTGGAATAGCGGTATGTTCCTGTTTTCTGCGGACGCTTACCTGCGGGAGTTGCAGGTCCACGCACCGGACATCGCAGCAGCTGCAGTGCGGGCCCTGGATGCTGCGCAGGGCGAGGGTGGCTTCCTGGCTTTGCAGCGTGAAAGTTTCCAGCAGTGCCGCAAGGAGTCCATCGACTATGCGGTGATGGAGAAGACCCGGCACGCAGCGGTCGTGCCACTGTCCGCCGGCTGGAGCGATGTCGGCTCCTGGGCGTCGCTGCTGGATGTCAGCAGCAGGGATGACCACGGCAACGCGCTCACGGGCGATGTGGTGGCCGTCGACTGCACCAATTCCTACGTGCGGGCAGAGAGCCGCCTGGTGACCGTCGCGGGCCTCGACGGGTGCATCGTGGTGGAAACGAAGGATGCAGTGCTGGTGATGCCGAAGGGCAGCGCTCAGGACGTCAAAAAGATTGTTGAGGAGCTCGAACGCAGGGGACGTCCCGAGACGAGACTTGGCCGGGAGGTGTTCCGTCCCTGGGGCAGTTACGACAGCCTCGATGGTGATGCCGGCTTTCAGGTGAAACGCCTCACAGTCCTGCCTGGCGCCGTGCTCTCCCTGCAGCTGCATCACCGACGCGCCGAGCACTGGATTGTGGTCAGCGGCACCGCGCGAATCACCCGGGACAGTGAGGTCTTTGACCTCGGCGTTGGGGAGCACACGTTCATTCCCCTCGGTACGAAGCATCGGATTGAGAATCCGGGCTCCGACATCGTGCGGATCATTGAAGTCCAGGTGGGTGACTATCTGGGTGAGGACGACATTGTCCGCTTCGAGGATCGGTACGGTCGCCAGGGCCGGACGGACTGAGGCGCATGGCAGCGTTGAACTGCTTCAAGGCCTACGACATTCGCGGCAGGGTGCCGGATGAACTGAACGAGGAGGTGGCCACGCGCATCGGGCGCGCTTATGCCCAGTACGTCCGCCCTGGAACGGTAGTGGTTGGGGAGGATATGCGCCTCTCCAGTCCGGCATTGGCTGACGCGCTCTCCGCGGGTCTCAACGCGGGCGGGGCGGACGTCATCCGCATCGGCATGTGCGGCACCGAGGAGGTCTATTTCGCCACCTCGCACCTGAAGGCCGGCGGCGGCATCATGGTCACGGCCAGCCACAACCCGGCGGACTGGAACGGGATGAAGCTGGTCCGGGAGGGTTCCCGGCCAATCAGTGGTGATTCGGGACTGAACGCAATTCAGGCCCTGGCCGAGGCGGGCGGTTTTTCCCCCGTGGCAATCCCGGGCCAGAGCTCGCCTGCGGCACCCTTCAGCGCTTACCTGGACCACCTTCTGGGCTACGTAAATGCCGGCACTCTGCGGCCCCTGAAGGTGGTTGTGAATGCGGGCAACGGCGGGGCGGGGCATGTTATTGACGGCCTGGAGAAGCGCCTGCCGTTTACTTTCATAAAGCTTCAGCACGAAGCCGATGGCACCTTTCCTCACGGTGTGCCGAACCCGCTACTGCCCGAAAACCGCCGGCTGACCAGCGACGCCGTGCGGGCCCACGGGGCGGATTTGGGCATCGCCTGGGATGGTGACTTCGACCGTTGTTTCCTGTTCGACGAGCGCGGTGAGTTCATCGAGGGCTATTACATCGTCGGGCTGCTGGCTCAGGGAATCCTGGCCCACCAGCCAGGTTCGAAAATCATCCACGACCCGAGGCTCACGTGGAACACCATCGATATGGTGCGAGCGCACGGTGGTATTCCTGTACAAAGCAAGACAGGCCACGCCTTCATCAAGGAGCGGATGAGGGCTGAGGACGCTGCCTATGGTGGCGAGATGAGCGCCCACCACTACTTTCGTGACTTCGCCTACTGCGACAGCGGGATGATTCCGTGGCTGCTCGTGGCCGGGATCCTGTCCGTCACCGGCAAACCGCTCTCTGCCCTGGTGGAGGAGCGGATTGCCGCCTTCCCCTGCAGCGGCGAACTTAATCGGCAGGTGGCCGATCCTCAGGCCATACTGCGGAGGGTCCAGGCACGTTACGCTCCCGAAGCACTCTCCCGCGATGAGACGGACGGTGTAAGCTTTGAATTTGCAGAGTGGCGATTCAACCTGCGGCTGTCGAATACGGAGCCGCTGATCCGGCTGAACGTGGAGAGTCGGGGGGATCCGGGACTCATGACAGCGAAGACGCGGGAGCTGCTGGCCATGCTCGATCAGGGCGAGTCGGCGCCGCGGGTAGAGTGATCCGGCCGATCCGCCTCTTCGCCTTGCACCTGGCCCGCACCCTCGGGCTCTTCTCACTCGCAGGCCGGCTGACCAGCGGTGATCTGCGGATCCTCTGCTATCACGGCGCCGCACTGGCGGACGAGCACAAGTTCCGTCCCGGGCTGTTTATCACTGAAGCTACATTCAGGCGGCGCCTGCAGATACTCGCCGCTGGAAACTACCCCGTGCTATCTCTGGGTGAAGCGCTCCGGCATCTCGATGAGGGGAGCCTGCCAGCCAGGGCTACGGTCATCACCATCGATGACGGGTGGTACGGCACCTATAGCATCATGGGGCCGGCCCTTAGGGAGGCGCAGCTCCCGGCCACCCTCTACATCGCCACCTATTACCTTGAGAAGTGCACGCAGGTATTCAACGTTGCTGCCGGTTACATCCTTTGGCGGGCTGCCCCGCAGACACTTGACCTGAACACGGTCGGGAGCGGGCTTCAGGGCGTCTTCGATCTTGCCCGTGGCGAGGCCCGTGAGCGGGCTGTGAAGGTTCTTGAGGCCTGGGGTGACACCCGGGAGGCGACGGATCGTCAGCGCCTCCTGCAGGCTCTGTGCCAGGTCGTTGGGGTGAACTGGGTGGAAATAGAGACAACGCGGCAGCTCCAGTTCATGACGTCGGTCGAGGCTCAGCGTCTGGGAGCTGAAGGAGTCAGTCTCCAGCTGCATACCCATCGCCACCGATTTCCCCGGGAGCGTTCGCTGGCCGAGCAGGAGATTGTCGATAACCGGCAGTCGCTGGGCAGACTGAGTGCAGAGCCGGCGGTCCACTTCTGTTACCCCAGCGGCCAGTATTCGCCGGAGCAGATCCCCTGGCTCAAGGAGTTGGGCGTCCGGAGTGGGGTGACCACGAAGAGGGGTCTTGTACGAAGCAGTAGCGATCGCTTCACACTGCCGCGGTTACTGGACTTCGAAACGATGACGGAACTGGAATTCGAAGCCGAGATCAGCGGCTTTAATGACCTCCTTCACCGGATGCTTCCCTGATGGGCAGTCAGCCACTGCTCCAGCATCACCAGGTCGTAGATCACGTAGCCGTAGTAGGACGCATGCCCATCCTGATGTTCGCGCATGACGTCATCCAGGAAGTCCGGCCGTACGATATGGCGCCGCTTTAGCGCTGCAAAGCTGTCCAGCACCAGTTCCCGCAGGCCGGGGTCCGTCTTCAGCCACAGGCCGAAGGGCAGACCGAAGCCCTGCTTCTCCTTGTCCAGGATTTCATCCGGCAGGAACCCGCGCATGGCGTTCTTGAAGAACGGCCGGAGCAGCTGGCCTTTTACCTTGAACCCGGGCGGCAGGCGCAGTGAGAAGTCGACGACGTCCGCATCCAGCATCGGGTAGCTCACGCCAACGCCAGCCAGTGTGCAGGCGGTATTGACCTTGCGCAGGTCATTGTCGGCGAGCACAAACTGCCAGTCGAAGTACAGGAGTCGGTCCAGGAACTCCCCGGTTTCCGGTTCCTCGTAGACGGTCGTCATCGTATCGTCCGGATGCCCGGGCCGGATAGTCGCCAGGAAATCCGGATCCCAGACCCGCGCAGCGGGCGTCCGGAACATGAAGTCCCAGGACTTCAGACGTTGCGGCAGCGGGATACGTGCCTGGTCGATATAGCTCCGCAACTTCCCCAGCGGAAACGGGGCGCTCTCGGGCAGGGCCCGCAGCAGCAAGCCTTCGCAGAGCATTGTCCGGACGAGGCCAGGCAGTCGGCTATAGAGTTCGAATACACCCTGGCGGCTGTAGTGCTTGTTGCCACCAAACAGCTCGTCGCCGCCATCGCCGGCGAGCAGGTGGGTGACGCCCCGTTCCCGCGCTGTCTTTGCACACCAGTACGTGGGTACCGCGGAAGAGTTGCCGAAGGGTTCATCGAAAGCGGCAGCGAGTGCCGGAATAGCCGAGGTGACGCCCGAGGGCGTTACCTCCAGTTCGACGCTGTCGGCCTTGAAGCGCTGCGCGGCGAGTCGGGCAAAGCCCAGTTCGTTGTACTCCTCCGCCGCGAAGCCCACGGAAAACGAGCGCGCAGGTCCAGGCTCTGCCTGGGCCAGCATGCCCAGAATCGATGAACTGTCCAGCCCACCACTCAGGAAGGCCCCAACCCTGGTTCCTTCTTTCCGGGCACTGCCAGCAGCCCTGGCGACACTGTCGCGCAGGGCGCTGCGCAGATTTTCCTGGAGAACGGCCGGCGTGGCATCTGCCTGCGTCGAGAACCTGGGGCGCCAGTAGTGTTGGACAGTAACGCGCCCGCGCTCCTGAAGCAGAAAATGTGCCGGCCGCAGCTTCGCTACCCCTGTGTAGACGGTGCCGGGGCTTGGCACCATGTGGAAGTAGAGGTAGTCGAAAAGTGCCTGGCGCGACAGTCCTGCCGCCACAGCGGGGTGACGGGCTACGTCCTCGGGTGAGGTGCCGAAAACCAGCAGGCCACCGGGTGTCTTGGTCCAGGCCAGCGCCCCGACGCCGCTGCGGTCCACGCCCAGCAGTACGCGTTCTGTGGTCCGGTCCACGATGGCAATTGAAAAATGACCATGTGCCGTTTCGAAGAGGCGGGTGCCCAGGGCCCGGTAGGCGGCAAGCACGGCGTCACGGCTGTTGCCCTCCGTTCCTGCCTGGCCTGCAGTCGATCCTGAGGTGCGGCCCCAACGGGGCTCGCCTGCCACAAAGATCTGGATGGGCCCCAACTGAGGTTGGTGTCCTTGCAGGTCATCCGGGCCAACCCTATGCTCTTGGTCTGCCGACGGGAAAGTTTCTAGGAATCTGGACATAAGCGTCCATTTTTCAGCATGCGCCGGGGACTGTCCACCAACGTCGTCCACAATCCGTCAAGTGCCCGGGTCTCCAGGGAGATTGCACGCTAAATGAGCATTACTGAGTGGCTTTTCTGGACCGGTCTGGGCCTGCTGGCCTGGGTCTACGCGGGGTACCCGGTGGTTTTATGGGTATGCAGGGCGCTTGGTCTGCGCCGCGTAGTGCGTCGTGCCGGAATTGAGCCCCCCGTCACCATCATTGTCTCGGCCTACAACGAGCGGCAGGTGATCGGTGCCAAGCTCGAGAACTGCCGGAGTCTCGACTACCCTGCTGATCGGTTTGAGGTAATCGTGGTATCCGATGCGTCCGACGACGGCACGGACGATATCGTTCTGGCCGCAGGTGGCACGATCCGCCTCCTGCGCATGGAGGCCCGGGGGGGCAAGACGGTGGGCCTGAATGCGGCACTGCGCGCGGCCCGGGGCGACATCATCGTGTTCTCCGACGCGAACGCCATGTACGAGCAGGACGCCCTGCACAAGCTGGTACAGAATTTTGCTGATCCTCAGGTCGGTGCCGTTACTGGCGAATCCCGCTACCAGATCGGCACCAACGACGCGTCCACCGAGAGCGAGGGGACCTACTGGTCCTACGAGATCTGGATCAAGGCAATGGAAAGCAGCCTCGGTTCGGTTGTTGGGGGCGATGGGGCGATCTACGCGATCCGCCGGGGACTGTATCTCGACCTGGCGCCGGGAGACCTGTCTGACTTTGTGAACCCGCTACAGATCGTGGCTCAGGGGTATCGCAACGTTTACGAGCCGGAAGCGATCTCCTGGGAGGGTGGCGCGGAAGGCTACGGCGCGGAGTTTCGCCGCAAGGTGCGCATCGTCAACCGGGCCTGGCGCGCCACGTTCAAGATGCGGCGGCTACTGAATCCACTCCGGTACGGCTTCTTTGCATTCCAGTTCATGTCCCACAAGGTGCTGCGTTGGCTCGTACCCTGGCTGATGGCGCTGGTTCTGGTTGCCAACCTGTTCCTCGCGACAGCGTCGGCCCTGTATGCGGTGCTGCTGGCGGGGCAGTTGCTGTTCTATGGTCTGGCCCTGGCGGGCTGGGCACTGGCAGGGCGGGCGGGGCTGGGCGCTCGCATGACCTCGATTCCCTACTACTTTTGCCTGGTAAATCTCGCCAGCCTGGTTGCTCTCGTCGAGGTCTTCGGCGGCAAGGAGTACCGGACCTGGTCCAGTTCCCGGCCCGAGGCGGTTCCGGGGACCGCGACGCTGCCGTAGGCAACTCCCGGGGGTGAGCAGGCCCGCTGCTCCCCAGGCCGGACAGTTCAGGTTCCCGCGGCAGTCTCCCGGATTATCCTGCGGAGCGTGCCGATAGTGGGTTCCCAGCCGAAGCGAGCCGCCTGGGCAGCCACCTTAAGCCGATCCCGCGGTCGCGCTGCGATCGCCCGCACCGCGGTGGCGATCGCGACAGCTGAGCGTTCCGCCAGCAGATAGCCGGCGTCTTCAGAGTCGATGAGTTCCGGGATGCCGCCCACAGGGGTGGCAATCACGGGTGTTCCACAGGCCAGACTCTCCAGGACCACGTTAGGCATTCCCTCGCGGCTGGACGCGAGGACCAGCACATCAGCCGCGTTGTAGCAGGCGATCAACTCGTCCTGAGGCAGGTTGCCGAGGAGTCGCACCCGGTCGGCCACGCCCCGGTCCCGGGCCAGTCGCTCCAGCGAGGCGCGCATCGGTCCCTCACCCGCGATAAGCACCGTGACCCCTGGGAGCAGGGGCAGGGCCTCGATCAGCAGGTGATGGCCCTTCAGTTCCAGCAGGTTGCCGACGGAGATCACCGTCATGCCAGTGAGCTCCAGCCGGGACCGGAGTGGAATCCTGTCCAGGGGCCGGAAGCGCTGTCGATCGACGCCGTTGCGGAGGGTAACGACCTTGGCTGGGTCGGCACCGAGGGCCAGCAGCGCGTTCCGCAGTGCTGCCGATACCGTAATCACTTGTGCGGCTCGCCCCACGGCCCAGCGGAGCAGCCAGCGGGGCACCCGATAGCGCGGGTAGAGGTTCACGTCGGACCCCCGCGCCGTCATCAGGACGGGGAGTCCGAGCAGTCGGCCGACCAGGCAGGCGGCAACACCGTCCGGATAGAGGAAGTGGCTGTCGATCAGTGCCAGGTCCGGTCGCGCGCGCTTCAGGCGACGCACCAGGGGCAACAGAGCCAGGGCCAGCAGAAACGGTGCCAGGCTCATACCAATTTTCGGAATCGACAGGTAGCGGGGGTACAGGACTTCAAGGCCATGCCGCTGCTCGGTGGCAGGTGTCCGGGCGAGTTCCGCATACGCGCCGAAACGCGGTGACGAGAAGGGGAACCAGGGCACCGGTGCAACCACGGTTGCCGTGACCTCGCCATCGGCCACCAGGTGTCGCAGGCGTTCCTCGACAAAGATTCCGTGCCGCGGACGTGCGCTACTGGGGTAGAGGCTGCTCAGCGTGAGTATGTGGGGCATGGCGAGCGGAGGAAGCCTTCCAGCATCAGAAGCGACCAGATTCCCGGGCTGAAGTCCCGCTGGCCGGACAGGTGCTGGCTAACCATCTGTTCCAGTCCGCGGCGCTCGAAAATGCCGTCTGCATTCAGCCAGGGGCTGTTCGGCAACGCGCGGACCCGGTCCTTGAGCGGTCCGCGGAACCACCGGGCCAGGGGCACGGCAAAGCCCATTTTCTTTCGGTACAGGATCTCCTTGGGCAGAAGCGTCTCAAGGCTCTTCTTGAGCACGTACTTTCCAACGCCACCCCGGAGCTTGAGGCTGGTCGGGAGCGTGGCAGCCCACTCAATAAACTCGTAATCCAGGAACGGTCCGCGCACCTCGAGACTGTGAGCCATACTGGCCCGGTCGACTTTGGTCAGGATATCGCCTACGAGGTAGGTCTTGAGATCCAGGTACTGAACCATGCTCAGGGCGTCCGGAAAGTCTCTGCCGCGGACGTGGCGATCGAACACGGCTCGCGAGTCATAGCCCTGTAGTCCGCTGCGAAAGGCTGGCGAGTAGAGGGCACTACGTGTTTCCCTGCTCGAGAGGGAGACCCCATGCAGGTATGCCCCAACGCTGTCCCGGGCCAGACCCTGAAAGGTGGTCTTGCCGCGAAAGATGCGCGGTGCCCAGTCCAGTTTCGGGTAGTAGCGCCCCAGCAAGCCGAAGACCGGACGCCGGATCGCCGCTGGAATGATGTTACGGATGGATTCTTCGGCGGCGAACAGCCGATAGCGACGATAGCCGGCAAAGTCCTCGTCCCCGGCATCGCCTGACAGGGCAACGGTCACCCGCTCACGTGCTGCTGCACACACCCGGTACGTGGGAATTGCCGAGCTGTCGGCGTAGGGCTCGTCGTAGAGGCCTACAAGAGTTTCCAGCAGGCCGAAGTCGTCGACCTCTACGGTATGCTCGCTGTGGTCGGTGCGATAGAGGCTCGCGACCTGTCGGGCATAAGCAGACTCGTCGTAGTCCTTTGCATTGAAGCCGATGGAGCAGGTCTTTACGCTCTCCTTCATCAGGCCGGCCATGATGGCGACTACGGCACTGGAGTCGACCCCGCCGGACAGGAACGCACCGAGCGGAACCTCAGCGAGAAGCCGGCGCCGCACCGCCTCCGTCAGACGCTGGAGCAATTCGTCCCGGGCATCTGCCTCAGACAAACGGCTGGTGCAGAAACTGCTGGTGTCGAGATCCCAGTACCGCTGGATGGTCTGCTGGCCAGAACGGTCGACCAGCAGCAGGTGACCCGGCTCAAGCTTTTTGATGCCGCTGTAGATAGTATCCGGTTCCGGCACGTAGCCGAATGTCAGGTAGTCCTCGATGGCGCGTGGCAGGATGTTCCTGGGCAGATCCGGGTGCAGGAGCAGGGATTTCAGCTCGCTTGCGAACAGCAGCGTCCCATCGGCCAGCGTGGCCGTAAACAGGGGTTTTACGCCCAGTCGGTCCCGTGCCAGGAAGACCTGCTGGCGATTCCGGTCCCACAGGGCAAAGGCGAACATGCCATTGAACCGGGAGAGGCAGTCCGTACCCCACTGTTCCCAGGCATGGATGATTACCTCGGTGTCGCAGCGGGTGCGAAATTGATGGCCCAGCGCGGTGAGTTCCTGCACCAGGCCCTGAAAGTTGTAGATCTCGCCGTTGAAGACGATGCAGACGCTGTTGTCCTCGTTGTACATGGGCTGGTGGCCAGCGGCGAGGTCGACGATGGAAAGTCTGCGATGGGCCAGCCCGATACCTGGCTCGACATGCAGGCCGGAACCGTCGGGTCCCCGGTGCTGCAGCCGGTCGTTCATGGCCGCCAGTAGCGACTCATTGATGGGTCGGCGGGTTTTAAGCTCAATAATCCCGGCAATTCCGCACATGGCGTGTCGCGCCTCTGGCGCGCTCCTACAGGAGATGACGTGACGAAAGTTCGTCGCGATACATCCGGTCATAGTCGATCAGCATGCGCTGGATGCTGAACTCGCGTTCCACCCGTGACCGGGCCGCCAGTCCATGGCCCTGAGCCAGTCCTGGTGACCTGAGATAGCGTAGCAGCCGTTCGGCAAGTCCTTCGGGGTCATTGCTCGGAATCAGGAACCCGGTCTCGTTATCAGTGACCAGTTCGGGATTGCCGCCCACGTCAGTGGCAATAACCGGCAGGCCACTGGCCATCGCCTCGAGAATAGTGTTGGAAATCCCTTCGTTCAGGGAAGGCAGGACGTAGATGTCCAGGCCCCGCAGTACGGCTGGTACATCGTCTGTCCAGCCGGTGATGCTTCCTGTTCCTTCCAGGCCCTCCGCTGTCATGGCGGCCTCGAGCGCCAGGCGCTGGGGACCATCGCCCACGATGCGGAGTTGCCAGGCCCCGGCCAGGTCCGGGGCGTTCCGCAGTAGCTGCCCGCAGGCGCGCACCAGGAGGATCTGGTTCTTCACGGTCTGCAGTCGGCCGACGGTTCCTATGACGACGGGGCGACTGCGCCCTCGATCGGGTTGCGCGGGGTAGAAGCGGTCCGTATCCACGCCGTTGCAAATGTTGGTCACTCGGGTGCTGGCCACCCCGACCGTACTGGTCAGCCAGGCCCTGATCTGCCGGGAGACGACGACGTAGCGGTGGACGAAGGGGTCGCAGAGTCGGCGAAGGAGATTTCGCCGGGGTGAGTCACCCGTCAGGTCGTCCATGTCCCAGCCGTGATAGCCGTGGATCCGTCGGGGTACGCCGGCCAGCAGCGCGATAACCTGGCAGTCGATCACCCCGGTATTGCGGGTGTGGACGATTGCCGGTCGAAGCTCGCGAAGGAGCCGCCACAGGCGCAGGTAGGCGGCCGGATCCTTCCCCGACGCCTTGTGCAGCTCGTGGATCGCCACATCCGGGCGCCTGATGCGCTGCCGGAAGTCTGTGGCACCGGTCATACTGATGATGACATGTTTGTAAGAAGAGTCGCTTAAGCCATTGATTATATTAATAATACCATTCTCAAGTCCACCGTAATCCAACCGGTGAACGATGTGCGCAATGAGGGGCGCTGGCATGACGGTCCGCGGGCTTCGCCTGACTGAAGAAGCCGGTATCTTGCCCGGTTTGGTCCGTCCAGTCCCTCGACTCTGAAGGACCTGTGTCACAGAAAGTCCGCGGTCAGGTGGTTAGGCTCAGCCCACCGGCACGTCCCGGCAGATGATCCAGCAATCCGCAGACGCAGACTGCGACGTCCTCGGCGGCATCGAGTGGCCTGTAGCTGGCACATTGCAGCCTCTATTCACTCCGGAATTTTCTGACAACTCCTTAGGTCTATAATCCCGACTTCGTTAGGATTCTGAACCTTGGGAGGGGAACTTGAATGAACGCACGTTTCACAACTGGTCCGCGGCTCATGGTAGGTGCTTGTCTCGTCGGCTTCGGTCTGGCGGGCTGTCAGTCCTCGGGCACCTCCAGGACGTTGATGGCTGAGGAACCAGCCATGCCCCAGAGCGAGTATGTGATCGGCCCGGGCGACACCCTGCAGATCTTTGTCTGGCAGCACCCGGAGGTCTCCGTGACGATTCCAGTGCGTCCCGATGGTCGGGTGTCCACCCCGCTGGTCGAGGATGTGGTGGCCGTCGGTAAGACCCCCACACAGCTTTCCAGAGATCTGGAAGTCCAGATCGGCCAGTACATTCGTGAGCCGACGGTCAACGTGATCGTGACGAGTTTCATTGGTACATTCGGCAATCAGGTGCGGGTCGTGGGTCAGGCCGTGCAGCCCCAGGCAATACCGTTTCGCCAGGACATGACCCTGCTCGATGTAATCATTCAGGTCGGTGGACTTTCCCCCAACGCGGCGGGCAATCGCGCCAAGATCATCCGGCGTAGTGGCAGCCAGGAGCAGGAGATCCCCGTGCGGATTCAGGACCTGCTCAATGACGGCGATACGTCGAGAAACGTTCCGATGCAGCCTGGCGACGTCCTGATCATTCCCGAGTCCTGGCTCTAACGAACGGATCCCGAGGGCTCATCGGCCATGGACATTCGGCAGCTCACCTCGGACCTCGTCGAAGAGGTCTTTGGCATGTGGCGCTATCGCTGGATTGCGCTGGCGGCCACCTGGGTCCTCGCTGCGATCGGCTGGGTTGCGGTGCTCCTGCTGCCAAACCAGTACGACGCCAGCGCCCGGGTCTTCGTTGACACGGAGACCATGCTAAAGCCACTGCTTCGGGAATTGACCGTCAACTCTGACACCCTGAGCGACGTAGCCCTGGTTACCGAGGCACTGCTCAGTCAGCCTCAGCTCAAGCTCGTCGCAGCGGAGAGCGGGCTCGCCGCCGGGGCTGTGACGCCTGAGGAGAAGGAGCAGTTGCTGATCACGCTGAGGCAGAAGGTCAGCATCGCGAAAATGCCCCGCCAGGACATTTTCGTTATCTCCTATCGCGACCATGATCCCGTGATGGCCCAGGCGGTCGTTCAGGTCCTTCTGAAGAGTTTCGTGGGGAACTCGCTGGACAAGGACCGGACCAACTTTGCCCAGGCCCAGCAGTTTCTGACCCAGCAGATCAAGATGAATGAGAAGCGCCTCGAAGAAGCTGAGTCTCTGCTGGCAGCGTTCAAGAAGAAAAACGTCGGGCTGATGCCGGGGGAGGGTGGGGATTATTTCGCGCGTCTCAGCACTGCCGATGCGGAACTAAAGCGGACGCAGCTTGACGTCCGGTCCCTGGAAGAGCGCCGCGCCGAGTTGTTGCGGCAGGTGAATAATCAGGATCCGGTCATTGGCGTCCCCCGCACTTCCGTCGAGGGCACCATCACGACACTTGAAGCACAGCTGGCCGAACTCCGTATCAAGCTCATGGACAAGCACCCGGACGTGGTGCGGGTCAAGGAGACACTCGCAGACTTGTACAAGATCCGTGACCAGGAGTTGCTGAGGGTAGGTAACGCCCCTTCGTCAACGACGCGGATGGATCCGGTCTATCAGCAGATGCGTGCGTCATTGAGCGCCACTGAAGTGGAGTTGGCCAGCCTGCGATCCCAGCTCACCCAGCGGCAGGCCACGGTTGCCAGCCTGCGGCGGTCGGTGGACACCATTCCAGAGGTGGAAGCGCAGTTGAATCGGCTCAATCGCGACTACGACATCGTGAAGGCCCAGTATGATGCTCTGGTCGAGCGTCTTGAATCTGCCCGCCTCTCAGAGAGTGTCCAGGCCGACGAGGAGAAAGCGACGTTCGAGGTCATTGAGCCGCCGCGAGTGCCGCTGTTTCCGACGTCTCCGAATCGGCTCTTGCTGTACTCTGCAGTTCTGGCAGCGGCCCTGTTAGCAGGTCTCGGTGTTGCGTTTCTCCTGAATCAGCACAATCGGGTTTTCTACTCTGGGCGAAGGCTGAGGGCGGCCACGGGACTGCCTACCTTCGGTTCAGTGAGCATGACCCGGGCCGAGCCCATAAATCGTCGCGACCTGGCCTTTGCCTGGATTGCTTCTGGCCTGCTGGTATCGTTTCTCGTCCTGCTGGTAGTCGGTATGGCCGGCATCGCGCCAGCCTGAGATCCTTCATGAGCATCATCCAGAAAGCCGTTCAGACCCAAAGCGAGCGTCGTGCGGAGGCTCAGACCGCGGGAGTGGGTGCTACCGGGCAGTCTACTGCTCCAGCGCGACCGGTCATCCAGCGGCCTTCGACTGTGGCAGCGTTTGCGCCGTTGCTCGCCAGTGGCTTTCTGCAGATAGAGTCGGGGGATCCGGTGTCCCGGTCCGAGTTGCGCCACCTCAAGCGCTCGGTCCTGCAGTGCGCCTTGGGGCCCGTCGCAGATGCCCGGGCGAATGTCGTGATGATCACGAGCCCCCTGCCCGGAGCCGGAAAGACGTTCCTGTCGGCCAACCTGGCCATGGCCCTTGCTATGGAGAAGGATCGCAGCACCTTGCTCATCGATGCCGATGACACCAGGGCAACTATCAGTCGCGCCCTTGGCCTGCATGGCCTGCCTGGTTTCTTCGATGTACTTCAGGACCCCAGTTTGCCTTTGGACGCCTGCATACATCCCAGTGACGTTCCAGGTCTGGAGTTTGTTCCGGCGGGTCGTCGTTTCGATGATTCTCTGGAGTTGCTCACCAGTAATCGGGCGCGCGACCTGGTTCATCGACTGGCCGATGAGAACCGTGATCGCCTGATAGTGCTCGATTGTCCCCCGTTGCTCGGCACGCCGAATGCCGGCGCCATCTCAGCTATCGTTGGCCAGATACTCGTGGCCGTGGTGGCTGGCGAGACGTCCCGCGAGTCAATATCCCAGGCGCTGGAGCTGCTCAATCGGGACAAGCCCATCGGTCTGGTACTGAACAAGATTCCCCGGGCGCGTCTGATGTCCATGAGCCATGGCGGGTACTACAGTTACGATGTCTCCGCAGAAGACTGAGCCGCAAGCTGCCCTTGCCATCCCGTCGGGACGGCGCCATCTTCCGTGGGCAACCGGAATTGCCCGGGTGGCAGCGACGATGCTCCTGGTTGCGGCACCGGCTCAGGCCGTTGAAGTCACGGGCCAACTTACCCTGGGCTCCGTCTATACCAATAACATCACCCTCGCACCGGCTGGCGAGGAAGATGGCGGCTTCGTCTTGATTGCTGAGCCCAGCATCGCAATCGCATCGACCGGGTTGCGCTACGATTTTCGCCTCGATTATCTGCTGCAGGCACTCTACTATCCCAATCAGCCTGACAGTTACTATCAGGATCCGTCACCGCAGAGTTCCGAGTTCTACAGCCAGGGCACGGTGAGTCTGGACCTGGAATTGCTGGAGGAGCATCTCTTCCTCAACTCTGCTGCCGGCACAGAGCAGGTCCCGGTGGACCCGGCCCAGCCCTTCACGTTCAATAATATTGCCCAGATCGGCAATCGCACCAATGCCACCCAGTACCAGTTCGGTCCGGAGTGGCACCAGGGCATTCTGGGCAGTTCCCTGGTTATCACGACCGCTGCCGGTCATGTGGACTATTCCGACGAGGCACTGCAGGACACGGACTACCAGACAATCGAGACCGTCTGGGACGGCCCCCTGAAAGACCGCGGACTGAGCTGGTCTTTGCGTCATGCGTATGAAGCCTTCGAGTATGAGACGTCCCCCGACGCGAAGGATCAGTTGGTGGATGTCTCACTGTTCCTCAACCTGGCAGGCGGGTGGGCCCCCTTCGCCACTGGCGGCATGGAGAGTGATATCAATGATCCGAGTAACGCAGCGTTGAAGGATGGCATCTGGGCCGTTGGTGTACGGCGGACAACGGCCCGCTCGGCCTTCGAGGCTTCCGGTGGGCGGCGCTCTTTTGGCTCGACCTGGGCAGGCAGCTTTGAGTACCGGTATGGCAACAGCCCGGCAGACTTCATTCGGGCTTTCTATTCAGAAGAGCCCGAAACCACGGAAGGCATCGATGATTCACTGGCGTTTCCTGCGGCCGACTCGGGAGAGCCGCCGCCGCCGCCAGGTCCTGAACTGCCGCCCGACCTGGTTGCCCCCGGCACGGGCTTCTACTTTCTGCAGAAGAGCGGAGGTGTGGCAGTGTCCCGATCTTTCAATCGGAACACGGTGGCGTTCAACGTGTTCTACGACAAGACCATCAATATTCCCCAGGAGGGAGTGAGCAATCCTGGCGACAACGTGCAGGCCGGCGCCAGTGCGCGCTGGGTCTATCAGCTGGGAGCCCGAACAAATCTGATTCTGGACGCATACTTCGCGAACCGGGACTTCAACAAGGATACGCCCGCAGCTGACTCGGATACTCAACTTTGGGGCAGGCTGAGCTGTACTTACCAGCTTGGTCTGCGCACCTTGCTCACGGGGTGGGTGGCCCACGATCAGATCAAGGGCTCATCTGATGACGACAATAACTACAGCGAGAGTCAGGTCGGCGTGACAGTCGGCCGGTCGTTCTGAGTACTGCGGCCCCCATCGTCAATGTGATGTCGGTGGATGTGGAGGAGCATTTCCACGTCGCCGCCTTTGACCAGCAGATTCAGAGCACTGACTGGCACCGGCACTCCTCCCGGGTGGTATCCAATACCGAACGTCTGCTAGCGCTGTTCAACAGGCGCGGGGTGCAGGCCACCTTCTTTACCCTTGGTTGCGTGGCGGAACAGCACCCGGCCTTGATCCGACGGATTGTCGCGGCAGGCCACGAACTCGGGAGCCACGGCTGCCGGCACATACCGGCGTTCCGACAGACCCGTGTGGAGTTCGCTGAGGACGTCCGGCGCAGCAAGGCGATCCTCGAAGACACTTCGGGCAAGGCGGTGCTCGGCTACCGGGCGGCAAGCTTCTCGATCGTGAAGCGCAACCAGTGGGCATTTGAGGAACTCGACCGGGCGGGGTACCGTTACTCTTCCAGCGTGAATCCTGTCCGGCACGACATCTACGGTTTTCCGGATGCTCCCCGGTTCAATTTCAGGCCCGAGGGAACCAGCCTGACCGAGTGCCCCATTACGACCCTTGAGATGGCCGGCCAGCGGCTACCCTGCGGCGGTGGTGGATACTTCCGACTGTTGCCCTACGGCCTGTTCCGCTGGGCGATGCGGCGGGTGAACGGTGACGGTCATCCCTGCTATTTTTACCTGCACCCGTGGGAAGTCGATCCGGACCAGCCCCGCATCCAGGGCGCCTCCTGGAAGTCGCGCTTCCGGCACTACAACAATCTGCACAAGACTGAGGGTCGCCTGGACAGGCTGTTGTGTGAGTTTTCCTGGGACAGGTTTGATCGCGTGCTTGGTCTCGCCTGAGTCGACTATGCCTGGTTCCATGCACGTGTCTGAAGTTGGCTCCGACGGCGCGTCCCAATGGGACGCATTTGTAGCTGCCCACCCGTCGTCGTCTGTCTACCACGCCTGGCAGTGGCGGGAGATCATGACCCGGGAGTTCGGCTGCCAGGTCTACTACCTGGCCGCCAGGGATGCCCCCGGTGTCTGGCGTGGTGTACTGCCCCTTGTGCGCCTGAAGAGCATGCTTTTTGGTGATTTCCTGGTTTCGCTACCTTTCTTCAACTATGGGGGATTACTGTCTGATGGACCGGAGGCCGATGGGGCATTGCTGGGCGCAGCCATTGGGCTTGCGGAGCGTCTGGGTGTTAGTCATGTTGAGCTTCGTGAGCAGCAGCCCCGGGCCGGCTGGCCTGTGCGCACCGACAAGGTAGCCATGCTACTGGATCTGGCGCCCACCCCCGACGAGCAGTGGACAGCGCTTGGTTCGAAGCTGCGCGCCCAGATCAAGCGGCCGGAGCGGGAAGGGGCGACCACTCGCTTCGGTGGCGCCGAGCTGGTACCAGACTTCTACCGGGTCTTTGCGCAGAACATGCGGGACCTGGGCACCCCGGTTTATGCCCAGTCCCTGTTCCGGAGCATCGCGGAACGTCTGCCCTCGACAGCCCGGCTTGCGGTGGTCTATCTGCAAGGTCAGCCCGTTGCGGCCGGCTTCACCCTGCGGCACGGTGACCGGCTGGAGATTCCCTGGGCGTCCTCACTCCGGGAGTTCAATCGCGTGGGGGTAAACATGCAGCTCTACTGGAGCGTACTGAAGGACGCCATTGAATCAGGCGTCCGCCAGTTCGACTTCGGCCGGTCTTCCGTGGACGCGGGGACCTACAAGTTCAAGTCCCAGTGGGGCGCCAGGCCCCAGCAACTGTACTGGCACTACTGGCTGGCCCCGGGACAGGCAATGCCGGGGCTATCACCCGCCAATCCCAAGTTCGCGCTGGTCATCAGCCTGTGGAAAAGACTGCCGCTGTGGGCCGCGAATACCATCGGACCAAAGATTGTCCGTAATCTGCCCTGACGTTGCCCGAGATACTCGCTATTGCACGAACAGGCCCGAGGGAGGGGCTGGAGGTACCGTGTCCTGCGGGCCCGACGGAACCGCGCCGGGGAAAGCGATCTGCTGCGTGGAGATGATCAGCTCGTCGTACCACACATGAGTAAGCGGATTGCTGGCCGTGGCCCGCTTGTCCGTCATGTACAGACTTAACATGATGTTGCGGAAAGAATTTCCCGAGGCGTAGTTCCACGGGAAGGTAAAGTCCGTCATCTTGCGATTTGGCTCACCATTGCCGCGACTGACCCACGTCTCGACCCGACTACCCAGAACCCCAGGAGCCTTGACTGTCACATGGTAGGTAAAGGTCCACCACGCCCCAGAGCGGTTCACAACGAACGGGCAAAGAGAGTCTGTCTCCCGGTCCCGGACGCACCAGAAGTCCGCAAGGTTCGGCCCGTAGGTGTACATGTGGTTATCGAAGGGCCTCCCCTGCGCGAATTGGGCGAAGTAGCCCGTGTTGTAACTTAGGCATGAGCTGCCAGCGACCCCCACTGGGCACTGGTACATATTCTGCCCGCCGCAGTTCGCGTAGTTGGCGAAGTAGCCTTGAGCGTAGACGTCCTGCGTCGAGATTTCCAAGTCTCCGCACGACTTGATGGCGTAGATCACGGAGTTCTTGTTCCCGCCGCTCCCCGCGCCGCCTGCCACAGCCCAGTTGACCGCCGCGTATTCGGGAGAGAAGTAGGTCCGGTACTGCACCCAGAAGTCCGTGTTGGCCCCGAAAGACTGTCCCCACGCCTCATTGCCGTCAGTCCCAAACTTCCAGAACCCCGACTGCTGGGCACCGTTCGCGGCATTTGGGTTGGTTGACAGGCGCAGCGCCCCCGCACCGGAGGCTTTCGGTCCCGTGGTGTCCCAGCCGGGGTAGTAGCTGCCGTTGATGATGTTATTCGGGACGGCGTTAGGGGACGGCACGTCGTCTGCCGGGCCTGCCGTCGCGGTCTTGCCTCGGTTCACATCAAGCTGCGTGTCGAATCCCACGCACTTCAGCACCCCCGGAGCAGCACACCGCGCCGCGAAGTCAGCCTCCGGTGTCGCTGCTCCGGCAGCGCCGATGTAAGCCGCCGCGAGAGCAACGAGTGTAAGGAGTGCAATGTGTCTATGCGCCATGGTGTCTGTCCTCTGGGAGCTGGTCGTGTTGATCGATCATCCGTGATCCAATCCGCGAGCGTTAAGTGGCGCTCAGCCGATTAGTCCCGATACCTCGGCAGAGCGGCTGCTGCTGTTGCCGTTGACGTCAAAGGCGGCTACAGAAAAGTAGTACCTTCCTGCACTCAGATTGTCGATAACGACAGTGGCAATGCCGGGATTGTTGACTTGTCGTGAATTGGCGAGGTTGCCGGACTGCGTACCGTAAAATATGCGGTAGCCCGCGAGATCAGAAAGCGTAGTCCCATTGGCGTTGGTCGTTGGCGGTAGCCAGCTGAGCGTGGCGGAAAAGCCGCCAGCCTGCTGAACGTCGATGCGGAAGGGTGGGAGGGCAGCCGTGTTCACCCCATCAGAGGCCAGGACCACTATTCCCGGGTAACCGCCGGTGTTGCCCACGTCCGGGGTCCCGCTGATCTCCCCCGTGGTGGCGTTGAAAGCAGCCCAGGCCGGCAGGTTCTGGACAGACAACGTCAGTGAGTCACCATCAATATCGTTGGCGCTGGGTACAAAGCTGTAGCGCGTTCCAACGATAGCGGTTAACGCCGGGCTGCCAACAATAGTCGGAGCGCTTTGCCCATCAGTTGGGCCAGCCGTGGGTCCGGAGCTCGAGTCATTGCCGCAACCGGCCAGAATCAGTGCCGCAGTGGCGGCGAACAAACCGGCGCTTATCCGCCGGTGCCAGAACCTAAAGCATTCCCTTGCCATAGCTTTGTAGATGTCCTCAATCAGCCCGTGTTAACGGAACGAGTCGACGCGAGGACGCAAGCACAGCCGGGTAAACCGAGCAGCTCTGCGGGAGCTGGCAGGCGGGTCAAGGGACCACGACCCATGGGGGCCAAGGTTCCGCAACCTGTCTGGCAACCCCGCTGTCCTGGGACGAATCCTTTAGACCGGTGGCTTTGCGTCCCATCCTTTCGGATGGTTTGCCTTTGTCGGCGGCAATTCTCGTCCAGCACATCGATACGCGTAGGGAAGTGCGTCACAAATGCGAGCGTGGCCCGGATGACTTCCCAACGATTTGTCTACGATACCGTTCGCGTATGAACATAAGATTTAGACCTAGGTACTTTAGCGGTTGGCAGCAGAGCTGGTGACTCGCAGAAAAGACCGGTCTGTGCTGCCCCTATTGATTCAAGGAGTCACGCGTGTGATCGGCAAACGTTATCAGGTCCACCAGGAATGTTCCCGGGAAGTTGCGCACTGCACTGCAGGATTTCGGCCCAGCGCACCGCGCTTCACGCACAACGTCATGTTTTAAATAGGAATTATCCCTGCGCCGAAAGCCTGTGGCGACGGCTAATAATCGGTAAGTCCCAATGCCCCGCTTGGTCCTGAAAGTAAAAATCAATCAATACATGGCGTTACGAGTTCGTTCTTAGAATGTTTCTGGCTTCCCTGTGAGGTTCTCGCTGAAGAAGGCGATCGCTGGGCCCACGGCGAATTCGTGGCCACCGGGCGTGCTGCCGAGCTCCAGGTTGCCCGGAGCGCCAAGCCCGGCCCAGGCGCTCTCCAGGGCGGCAGAAAACGCGGGATCAGCGAAGGGCTCGCTCGAGCCCCGCAGGCCCAGGGTGGGTCGCGGTGCCAGCAGGACAAACACATCTTCCTGCTGGAACCAGCGACCGCTGCCAGGAATCAGATGACAGGGGTCGGGTGCCAGGCCGCCGGTCGCCGCCTTGAAGTTGCCTGAGGAGCCTCCGTACGACTGGAAAGCGATCGCTTTCATCCGCGGGTCGAGAGCGGCATAGGCTACCGCCAGCTCACCGCCGAGGGACGCGCCGGCAATGCCCATGCGGTCCGGGTCGATTTCGGGACGAGCCATGAGGTAGTCAGTGGCCGCCTTGATGTCCCGGATGATCAGCGCCTTGTAGAACGTGCCGGCCAGAAGGGCGTTGTAAGCCACGGCCTTGTGTTCCGGGAACCGGGGTGGACCCAGACGCCCAAACCCTCGGAGTTCAATAGCCAGAGTCGCGAAGCCTGCCTCCGCCAGGCGTCGCGCCGCGCTGTGCTGGTAGGAGTCTTTGGTGCCGGTCAGTTGGTCCAGGCCTGACTCGCCGACCCCCACATGCCCCGGTATGACGACGATGGCCGCCAGGCGACGGGCCGACCTGGGGATCAGTAGTTCTATCGGTACCCACGTGCCGTCGCTCGACTGGATAGAGGCGCGGATCTGGGTCAGTCTGCCATCCACCGATTCCCGATAGCGCCGCACGGGCACCGTGCCCCCAGCACTGAACAGGTCGGCATTGCGGTAGACGTCAATGAGCAGCCGGTTGCGCAGCTCGTCTTGCCAGCTCTGCCATGCCGTGAGCGAGCCGTCCTGGGGCGGGCTCGTAGTCGGGATGTTCCTCGCCAGCTGGCGGACCAGGCCCGGGTCGTTATCATCAGCATCCGAGGTCTGGGGGCTGGGTGCTGGGGTATCCCGCAGCTCACTGAGCGCCGATACCAGGCCGAATTTGTGCTCGATTGCGCCACCTAGAAGGGTTGACAGGGCACCGAGGCTCAGAATCAGGAGGAGGCTCACCACCAGGCCTGGGGAACGCTGTCCTGTTGCAGGATCCCGGCGTCGGTAGAGCTTATAGAAGCCGACCGCGCAGAGGCCAGACGCAATAATCAGGCTGACTAGGAACCACATGGCGGGGACCGACAATCCGGTGAGTTCCCAGCATATAGCCCGGTCCCGCAGGGCGCCATGCCGGATATGCGAAAATGCGAAGCTGTGAGCGGCAACGGTTGCCGGCCGCGCTATTCTGCCGCCTGATGGCCGGGAGTTGGCCACCATGGCCCCCGGCACTGACTCAATGAACAAATCCATCCTTTGCATTGCCTTTCACTTTCCGCCGGTAGCCACGAGCAGCGGCATGCAACGGGCGCTCAAGTTCGTGCGCTACCTCCGGGAGGACGGCTGGCGTCCAGTGGTGCTGACCGTGCATCCCCGGGCGTACAGCAGGCAAAACCCCAGCCAGCTCGGGGAGATCCCGGCAGATGTGCCGGTCTGCAGGGCTTTCGGGCTCGATGCCACTCGCCACCTGGCCATCCGCCGACGTTACCTTGGCCTCCTGGCCATGCCGGATCCATGGATCTCCTGGTGCCTTGGGGCAGTGCCCGCCGGACTCTCGCTCATCCGGCGCTACAAGCCAGCCATCATCTGGTCCACCTTTCCGGTTACCACCGCGACCCTGGTCGGGTTGGTCCTCGCACGTGCTTCAGGGTTGCCCTGGGTGGTGGACTTCCGGGATCCAATGACCATGGAGGGGTACCCGGCGGACTCGCGTCGCTGGCGGATGACCCGATGGCTTGAGCAACAGGCAGTTGCCCGGGCCGCGCGCTGTATTTTCACAGCGGAACATACGCGGCAGATGTACGTGCACCGCTATCCACACCTCGCCGGCCGGTCGGTGGTGATTCCCAACGGCTACGATGAAACCAACTTTCCGACGCACACAGGCAGTGCGCCGTTGCAGTCTGGCCATCAATTGCGACTGGTGCACAGCGGTGAGATGCCGAGTGATGGTCGGAATCCGGGGCCGCTCTTCGAGGCGCTGGGCCGGTTGCGCACGGAGGGCGTCCTCGGTCCGGCGAACTTCCGCCTGGTCCTGCGCGCCAGCGGGGTCGAAGCTGAGTATCAGGAACTGGCCAGGCGGCTGGACGTCAGCGACCTGGTGAGTTTTGAGCCCCACGTGCCCTATGAGCAGGCGATCCAGGAGATGGTTGCTGCTGATGCCCTGCTGGTCTTCCAGGGCAGTGCGTACAACCACGCGGTTCCCGCCAAGCTATATGAGTATCTTTATGCTCGTCGCCCAATCTTTGCCTTGCTCGACCGGGCAGGGGAGACGGAGAACGTACTCCGTGGCCTCGGCATAGAAAGTCGCGCTGACATCAGGAACGTCGACGAGATTTCCAGCGTCCTGCGGCTCTTTATTGCGCAGTTGCGAACCGGGTCCGCACCCCAGCCCACTCTGGAGCAGATTACCCCGTTTTCGCGGCGCCGCCAGGCCGGCAGGCTTGTTGAGGTGCTGGAGGAGGTTCTGCGGGAGACAGCGGTGGCTTCACTGTCGGTACAGGATCGGGGCTAGTCGTTATGGACCTGGTATACCTGAACGGTGGAGTTGCACGACGTGGGTGGTGAGCGAACCGAACCAGTCGGGACGGGAGCCACTGAACGACCACGCTGGCTGCTGCCGGGTCTCGCCGCTACGGCCGTCGGACTGGCGCTGCTGGCACTGAATCTGTACGGCGTGTTGTTTGCTTCGCTGCGGGCGCCGGATGCCGTCGGGTATCGGGACTTCGCAGGGTCGGTCACGCTTCCCTACGCTGAGAGTATCGCCCGTCTGGATGCGATCCCGAACGGCGATGCCATGACTCTCGTTACCGAGGCGACTCGTATTTTTCACGAGGGTATCGCCCACCTGGACCCCGACGACGTCGTGCGTCTCGGTCCCCACCGCCTGCATACGACTGTCCCCGTCTGGGAGAATTATCTGCTGTTCGCGCTGGCGTATCTCAAGCCCGACACCTATCAGGATTACGAATTCTGCAGCTACCGCCGGACGCTGGAGCGCGGGGTCGGGCGTTGTGGCCAGCAGTCACTGGCCCTGGTGGACTTCCTCTCGCGGCGAGGCTTGCCCGCAGGCTTTGTTGATCTGGGTGGCCATACCGTGGCGACAGCTGACGTGGGCAAAGGCGAATGGATCCTGCTTGACCCGGATTACGGCGCCGTGATTCCTTTCAGCATTGCCCAGGCGGAGAAGGCGCCGGAGAGCGTCATTCCCTATTACTGGAATGACCAGGTCGTGCGTCGCCAGGCTTTTCGCGTGTTTGATGCGCAAGACAATAAAGTCATGATTGGCGGGCCGTCAGTTCGCTGGAAGCGAGCCTGCCCCGCCGAGCAGGTTGCCTATCTGCTCAAGTGGCTGTTGCCTGGTGTTCTGGTCTTTTCAGGCGTTCTTCTGCTGCGCGTAGCCCGGCGCAGCGGCCGGGGCTGAGGTCTCCCGGGCGGCAAGCGGAGCACCGACCGCAGCGAGGCCCTGAGCCTGCAGTGCAGCCAGCAGCGCCACGCACCAGATCGTAATTTCAGCCTTGATGTAGTTCGAAAACATGCCTGCCACGAGGATCATCGTGAGCGCTCCGGCCAGGGACATCCGGTAGGCTGCCAGGTTGTAGGGCAGGCCGTCCGCGTCCATGCGCCTGAGCCTGATGAGAGTACGGGCAGCCCACAGAAGCATCACTCCGTAGATCAGGAGTCCGACGACGCCCTGGTCCACCATGACGGCAAGCAGGGTGTTGTGGGATCCCCGGGTGAGTTCCGCACCGTTGCCGCCATGCCTGTTTGCCGTGAGCAGGCTCTCATCAAGGTAGGCGGGGGCGAGGGCGCGGGTGCCGTGATGTCCGACGCCCAGTGGATGATCCGCGAACATCCTGAGCTGGGCTTTCGCCAGTTCGAGGCGGATATCTGCGGATTCGTCACGCTCCGCGGGATTCTCTGCTGCCACCGTAATGGTTTGCATGCGGGCTATGAAATCGGGTGGAGACAGAATGATCATCAGCGTGACGGCGAGCCCGCCAAGTGCATAGACCACCGCCTTCCTCGCGGCCGGTTTGCAGAAAAACACGCTGATGCCGCCTGCCAGAAGACCGACAAATGCACCCCGGCTCCCGGTGAGTACCACGGTATTGAGAATCAAGGGCATGGCTGCGACGACGAGCAGGCGAACATTGCGGCCACCTCGCAGCAGCAGAGCTGCGCCGAAGACTGCGGCGGTGGACATGTGCATACCGAGGGTGTTGGCATCGTCGATACCCGGTCCACCCACGCCTTCGAGGCGGCCACGGAAGGTCTTGCCGTAGGCCAGCCAGCCCAGATAGGCGCAGCCGATGACGTGCACCAGGAAGAAGTTGCGCATCTCTTCCTCGGTATCGACCAGCTTGTAGATCAGGTAAAAGAGGATGATGTACTTGGCGTAGAGTTCCACGCCCTCGGTATGGTACGGGCTGATGGCCCACAGCCCCTGTATAACCATCCAGGCCACATAGGCGACGATAAACGCGCCACCACCCGTGCGATACCAGGGGGCCTTCTGCTGGTCGCTGGCCAGTCGCACGGTGGTTATCAGCGTGATCAGGCCAGCTATCAGCGCCCAGCGCAGATCCGGAACGTCATCTCGCCACCACGCCCCCGGTGGGTGGACGTAAAAGGCGAATAAGTACGCGTACAGGCCGAACCGGGGGTGCTTGAACACCGCAAGGACGATTCCCGAGAAGTAGACAGCGAGAAAGACAAGGGCTGTGACGGACATTACTGCTTCCTGGCTGCGAGGGCAGGCCGGAGGAGAATCTCCCGTACCTCAAGCGGACGCAATACGACGCCGCCGATGACGTTCAGGAAATAGTCGATGTAATTCCGGATCTGACTCAGGAACGCATCGACGTCGGCGGTCGTCCGGGTATAGCTGGTGCAGCCTGCCTTGAGGGTGGGGCTGTGGAAGCTGTAGTTAAACACCCTGATGCCCCGGGCAAGAAGCGTGTCGGTCAACGCCCTGTTCTGTGCCAGCGTGTAGCCCTCCGGGGACAACCGTCCCTGGCGAGCCAGGTTCAGTCGGGACAAAATGCCACGCCAGCGCAGGCCCCGGAAGGGCGGGCGGGCGCCAAGCATGAACGCCGACGCAGCGGCGCCGGGCGGCAGTGCCCCTGTGAAGCCCCCCGTGCAGGGCAGGCACAGCAGGTCATCCTGCTCGCCGAACCGGTACGGGCCCACTGGGTGGTGGGTGAAGTCAGGGCCGCCATCACCCACGTAGCTGAAGCCCGGTGCCGGGCTCAGGTCAATGAGGAAGCCGAGTTCACTGAGAATCTGCGGAGTGTTCGGGCCGATGCCATAGCGTCCCGCCTTGTAGGTCAGCGGAGCGGTCCCGAAAGTCTTTGCAATCTGGTCGCGGAGCTCTGCGCACTTCGCCCGCTCGATCTCCCGCGGCAGGTTGCCCGGGTAGGAGTTGCGTGCGTTTACTTCCTCGGTAAACGGCGGATTCACCCAAGGGTGCAGGTGCGCGCCAATCTCACAGCGGCCATCTGCCGCGGCCGCCTGTAGCGGTTGATAGCCCTCTGCTTTGGCGCCCACCGGGTAGTCGACAACGTAGCAGGGATGAACCTTGAATCCGTCGCAGAGTTCCTGGAACCGGTGGATCTCCCGCATCGCGGTGACGGCGTCGGCCCGTCGGTCGAAGGGTTGCCCCCAGTTAAACTCCTCCTCAGTATCTACCACGAGCACCAGGATGGGAGGATGACCGGCTGCCAGCTGGACGTTTTCCCGGCTGGTGGGCATGAATGTTGGCTGGGAATGCATGATTCAGGACGATACCATGGGGAGGTATGGTGGCCCGTCGATAGCCTCACAGACCCGAAAGCCCCTTGCCCCTCACCAGCCTGCCAGCAGGGCAGCCCGGAAGCTCCGATGCCACGCCCCATGACAGTCCTCGCGAGGCTTGATGCACTGACGGTTGCCTTGATCGTTAGCATCGCTGCGCTGGGCATCTTCCTGGGGGTCGGCGGGGCCATCGCCGAGTGGGTCTTTCGCCAGTCCCTCGGCCTGAACGTAATGCATAAATGGCTGGAGCCCGTGGCGGTTCTGGTGGCTGTCGCGGGCTTCTTCACCCTCGGACTTGTTGCGGTGCCTCAGGCGGGCACCGGGTGGGTGGGAAGGGCCGCGCTGTTGCTAGCGCCCCTGACGCTTGCGGTCACCCTGGTCGGGCAGCAACTGGGAGGAAATCTTGCTGCTGGCCGCTCCGCTTTTCACCCCGATTTCTCGTTACTCCTGCCGCTGAGTCTTGCGACTATCGCTGCCAGCCTGGCAGTGATCCGCGCACTGCTGGCTTGGCCAACACGCCGAACTGCAGTCAGCCCGAGCGCTGCGGGGGAAACGACCCTGTTGGGGTTTCCGCCGCCAGGCTCGACCTGGTTGCCGGCACTGGTGATCACGGTGGCTGCAGGGCTCCTGGTCTTTGGTTCAGGCGACGAAGGCTACCTGTCGATGCCCCAGTTCGCCTGGAACATCGTTGCCGGGAGCGACTTCGGTGCGCTGGCATTTACAGGCATCGCCCTGGCGCTCTGGCAGGTTGGCGCAGCCGAAGAGCGCCCCGGCCCGCAATCTGTCCAGGTAGCCCTGCTCCCGGATTCCGTCCGGCACCTGGCGCGCTCCCTAGTGCCCTTCGGCTTTCTGCTCTATCTGCTGGGACTCGTGGCTGGTGTCAGGCTGGCGACGTTGTGGGCGGGAGCGGTCGTTCCGCTCCTGATCGCCACCGCCCCGGCCGCAGTGGCGTTGTTGCCCGTGCTTCGCCGACGGGGCGCTAAGGTACAGGCAGCCGGGCATTACTTGCCGACGTTGCTGCTGGTTGCTGCGCTCGCCCTGAGCGCCGCGCTGGTGCTTTTTGGTTTTGCACGGCCCGTCGAAGCAGCTGCACTTTTGGTCCTAATGATTCTCGCCGGCTGCGTCCTGCGCTTTGGCTGGTATCGAGCATGGGGCGTCATGGTGCGGACCACTGGTCCCGCACTGCACGGCCTGGGGACTGCCACGCTCTGGGTGTTTGCCGGTGCATTGCTGTTCGCGGCCGCGGGGCTGCTGGGCTGGCAGCAGGCTATAGCCCAAGGGGTTGTCGCGCTGGGCGTCGGTCCGGCGCTGATCGGGTGGGCGCTGCTGGCGGTGATGTTGATCCTTGGGCGGTGGCTGCGGGCACCGGCCACGGCCGTGCTGGTGTTGCCGGTCGCCGTCCCGGCGCTGACGGCCCTGGGCGGCACCCTTCCCTGGGTGGTGATGGTCGTGGCGCTCGGTTCCGGACTGGCAGAGGCCGTCGCTGCTGTCCGGCGGCCGCGGGACCCGGCCAGTGTCCTGGACCTGCTGGCGGCCCTGCTGGCGGCCCTCGCACTACTCGCAGCACCGGCCTGGGCCCTGACCTTCGCGCGTCTGGCGCACTTCTGGTAGGCGGGCAGGACAGTGGACGGTAAAAGAGTTCCGGCGTGGTCCGTATATGCAGTGGTGCTGGCCTGCCTTGCCCTGGGCGCGGCACTGACAGCCAGCGTCGATCTGGAAGCTCTGCGCACGCAGCCAGCGGCTCCCCGCACCGGTTGGGAACTCAAGCTGCCCGTTAATCGCTGGATCGAGATGCCGGTGACGCTGGGCCCGGCACCCCCATTCAGGTGGAGTCATTCGGGGTCCGTTTACGACCAATCCCGGGACAGTCTGATTCTGTTCGGTGCCGATGAGCACCTGGTGAGTTTCGATAACGCGATCTACGAGCTGCGCCTGCGAGACCTTAGGTGGATCGGACACCAGCCGCCGTCGCCCCCTTACGCCATGCGCACGGACGCCAAGGGACGCAGGGTGGCAGGGCTCCAGCAACTGCAGCCCTGGCCAATGCACATCTACGACGCGATGATCTATGACCTGTCGGCTGATTCGGTCATGGTCTTTTCTGGCGCCAAGCACAGCTTCGTTCCGGCACCCGGTGCCCAGACCGATCCGGCCTGGACGTACGCGCTCGAGAATCGGCAGTGGCGAATGGCGCCGGAGTTGCAGGACGGGTTGCCCAACTTCTTTGCCGCCGGCGCCGTCTACGATCCGCTGCGGAACACCGTCATTGCGTACTCATCCACGGCTGTTGCCACGCCATTCGTGCGCCTGGGCGGCGAAGACGAACTGCCCCGGATCGGTGTCTGGGAACTCGGGCCAGACCGCCGCGAGTGGCAGCTGGCGACGTCGGAGACGCACCACTGGGGCTGGTTCAATGCGGAGTTCGACAGTCGGCATGGCGTGATGCTGGTGTTTGGCAGGCCACTCGGTGCCGGAGATGTCTGGGTCTATAAACCTGGGTCGGTGCCCGGGCAGCGCGGCGAGTGGCAGCGGCGCTCGCCGGGCGGCGATCTCTGTCCTGCAGGCGGAGGCCACTACTTCCCGGCCGCCTACGATTCCTCGCGCGGGATGACCCTGGTCTTGCCCCCCGACGTAGCTGGCTGGCGCAACATCACTTGCCTCTACGACTATGGTCGTGACCGCTGGCTCAGGATCGAGGGGGCTGACCTGCCGCCGCTGGAGATTAACTACACCCTGGTGTACTCGCCGAAGCTGGACGTGTTTGTCCTGGTGAGCGGGAGCTTTTTCGAGAGTGAGCCCACGAGGGTCTGGGCGCTGCGTCTCGGTCGTTAGGGAGCATTCTGGCCCCGGTCGGTGCCCCGGTAGATGGCAGATGGCGTCACATTAAGCCCGGCACCCGGACTGCTAGAATGCACACCGGATAGCGTGTATGGCCAAGATAAAGTTAACTTTTCCTGTCTTCCGCCACGCCGCGTCAGTGACCAGCGGCACGGGGTCTCTGCGCGTCCTGGCCGAGGACCCGGGAGTGTCGGAAATGGTGTTTCTGACGACGGCTGCGCCGGCAGCCACGGCGCTGATCGCCCGGGTACTCGACCGTGCTGGCGTCCGCCTCGGGCCGGAAAATCATCTCACCAAGGCACCTGGCGAGCCTGATGCCGCGGGTGTTACCGCCGCGGCCCGGTTTCTTGACCGCCACCCGGCTCGACAACTGGTGGCAATCGGCGGCGGTTCGGTGCTCGACTGGGCCCGCCTCGCATGGGCCACCCAGGCCGGGCTGCTCGACCCCCTGACCGGCCAGCTCCGCAGTCAGGATCCGGGCTCCGCCCGCCCCAGATTCTGGCTGGTTCCCACCACCTGCGGTACCGGAGCCGAGGCGGCGGACGTCGCAGTGTTCCAGTTGCCCGGGGGTGCGAAGAGCGCAGTGGTCACGCCATTTTTCATGGCTGATCGCGTCGTCCTCGACGCACGCTTCCTGGAGAGTCTCGGTCGCGCCCAGTTGGCGGGCTTTTTGTGTGACGCACTCAGTCATGCCATTGAAGGTTTCCTGTCCCTGGTCCCGGTCCCTCTTGGGAAAGAGGCGGCCATCAGCGCGCTGCACACGATCCTCGCCCACTACTCGGCACCGCCATCGCCAAGCCGACTGGAACGGCTGCTTGAGGCAAGCTTCCTGGGCGGTGTGGCTGCAGCCAACTGCTCTGTAGGTGTGGTGCACGCGGCTGCCCATGCTCTGGCCATGGATGGTGTGCCCCACGGGCAGGCCAACGCCAGTGGTCTCCTCGATGGGTTGCGCTTCAACGGCGGCACAGCCCAGATGACTGGTTTGCTTAAGCGGCTCGGTTTGCGGGACGTTAACGAACTGGCCGAAAGGGTGAAGCCCGTTGTGGCTGATGCTCTGGCCGGCATCGCCCCCGACTCCGCGGTCTGGCGGCTTGGAGACGAGGCCTACCGCCGTGCCGTGGCGGCTCGCATGCAACAGGATGTTGCGATCCGATCGAACCCCCGCCGGCCTGAGAACAGCCAGGAACTGCTGACCTACCTGACGGGTGTACAGCAGACGGTGGAGGGGCTGTGCCGGGTCACTTCCTAGACTGGCTCGACGCCGCAGATCCCTCGCGCATCGCACTGGTAGACGACGAGCGGGCGGTGACCTACGGCCAACTCCGAGACGAGGCCCAGGTCGTTGCCTCGGGGCTGACGCGGCGCTTTGGCACCGGCCGCTTTCTGCTCCTGCCGGCCGAACGCACGGTGGGTTTTGTGCGCCTGTTGTGTGCGATTGCCTATAGCGGCAACGTGGCTGTCCCGATCGATCCCCTGGCGCCGGAGGCTCTGATCAGTCAGCTGGCTGAACCCTGTGGCGACTGGGCGCTCGTCACCGTTGACGAGGCAGAGGCCCACCGTGGCCCCGGTCTCGACAGGCGGGACGCCGCTTTGCCGGCGCTGGTGTTATTCACTTCCGGAACCAGCGGTGTGCCGAAGGGCGTCGTGGTCTCCCAGTCGAACCTTGCGCACTCTGTTCAGGCGATCGGGGCTTACCTGAACTACCAAGACTACCCATCGGCAGCGATAGTCCTCCCTCTGCACTACAGCTACGCGCTGCTCTCCCAGTTGTTCTGCATGTTTGCTGTGGGGGGTCGCAGCCGCCTGTTTGCCAGTCTGCGCAATCCCTTAAAGTTTGCGCGCGCGGTCAACGAACTCGAATTGCAGACTTTCTGCGGTGTGCCTACCACTTACCAGGCACTCTGCACGATGCGCCGTCTGACACCAATTTCAATGCCAGCGGTCCGCGTCATCTGTTCGGCTGGCGCTGCAATGGACCGGGGCCTCCTGCCCGAAATCCGGCAGATCTTTCCCAGTGCGGTGTTCTTCGACAACTACGGCATGACCGAGGCGACACCACGGGTGTCCTTTATTCGGGACGACGACCCAAAATTCGGGGAGCCTACTTGTGGCCGGCCAATCGCAGGGCTGGAGATCCGGGTGCTGGATGAGGTCACTCTCGCCACACTGCCGGATGGCGAACAGGGAATCATCGCCGTCCGGGGCCCCAATGTGTTCGCAGGCTATCTGAATGATCCCAAGGCAACTGCGGCCGCATTTACCTCTGACGGCCTCCTGCTCTCGGCAGACCTGGGTTACCTGAAGTGTGGCTACCTTTACGTCGTGGGGCGGCGCGATGACGTCTTCAATGTAGGGGGCGAGAAGGTGGCACCTCTCGAGATCGAGCGGGTACTTGCTACGCACGCGAACGTGGAAGCCTGTGCCATCAGTGGCCTCGAGGACGCTCAGCGGGGTATGGTGGCCGCGGCGTACATCAAGTTACGGCAGCCCACCCTGCGCAGGGTGCTTGTCGAGTTCTTGTCGAGCCGACTCCCGGCAGCCAAGGTGCCGAGCCGATATTTTGAGGTTACAGAGTTTCCGATGACAGCCAATGGCAAGCTCCAGAGATCCCGCCTCTCGCCGAACGATTCCAGTCTCGCAGTGCGGGAGATCACCTGAATGGCCACTAATGGAGAGCTGACGGTGCCTGGCCAGGCTGCCGCAGCCCCGGAACTTCAGCTGTTCGTGCCGGGCCTGGCGCCCTTTGCCATGCCCGCCGCAGAGAAGGCCATTTTCCTTGCGTCGAGACTGGCGGAGTTGCTGGAGTACCACCGGGAGCGGTGTCCCGGCTACGCGAGGTTGCTGACTGACTGGGAGCAGTATGGCGGCGGCGACGGTGACTACGTACAGCGCTACCCGTTTGTACCCGTTACGGTATTTAAGGAGTACGACCTGAAGTCAGTCGCAGGTGAGGTGGCCGTGGTCCGGTCCTCCGCAACCACGTCGACGCAGGCGTCCAGAATCTACATCGACAAGGCCAGCCGGAAGCGGCAGTCCCGTTCGGCCAACCTCATCCTCACCGACTTCATCGGCGCGGAGCGCCGCCCGTACATTGTTTTTGACCTCGAAGAGACGGTGCGAGGCGCCAAGGCTTTCAGTGCCCGGGGCGCAGCTATCCTGGCGCTTGCCCACCTGGCAACTGAATTCCACTTTGTACTCCGCGAGGGCCGCGACGGACCAGAGCTTGATCCCGATGCCCTGCACCGGGCTCTCGCCAAGATCGGCGACGCTCCATTCATCGCCTACGGCTTCACTTTCATGCTTTACAACGCCCACCGGCAGATGGCCAGTCTGGACCTGCCGCGAGCCCATCCGGACTCGGTGCTCCTCCACAGTGGTGGCTGGAAGAAGCTCGTGGAACTCGCGGTCGGCAAACCGGTGTTTAATGGAGTGGTCTCGGGCCCCTGGGGCCTGCGCCCGGACAGAGTCGTGGACTTCTATGGGGCGGTGGAGCAGATCGGCATGCCGTACCCGGATTGTTCCGAGGGCTACAAACACGTGCCCTACTGGGCGGATGTGATTACACGACGCGGCGACACTCTCGCGCCAGCGCCAACAGGCGAATCTGGGCTGATCCAGCTGATCAGCTGTCTCCCGCTGGCGGCCCCGAATCACAGCGTGTTAACCGAAGACCTGGGACGCATCGTGCACGCAGACGGCTGCCCCTGTGGTCGTCCCGGGAAGTCTTTTCTCTTCGAGGGTCGCGCGCCGCGCTCCGAAGTCCGGGGGTGCAGCGATGTCCCCCGCCGTTGAGCCTGTGTGGACCCCGGCATCTCCGGGGACAGACTTCGCTGGCCAGTTGGCAGCATTACGGAGCGCCCCCCGGCAGGCCAGTGCGGGGGTCAATGAGCGGCTCGCGGCGCTGCATGGCCTCTCTGAGGCGCTGCTGTCCGGTGCCCGCAACCTTCGCGAGGGTCTCCCTGCGGATGGTCTCGCATTCCTGAGCGCCTTCCTGCGCGAGGACAATCTTCGCAGCCTGATTGCCCGGGAGGTTCCGGCCCCCGATGCCCTGAGCCAGTTCGTCGCCATCGGTCCAAGGAAAAGCCTGCGCCTCTTGCCCCGAGGCCTGGTCTGCCACTGGGTGGCCGGCAACGTGCCCTTGCTCGCGGTGTTTTCCTGGGCAGTCAGCGCCGCCCTGGGCAATGCCAACGCGATCCGGCTCAGCTCCCGCCAGGGCGACGTGATGTCACCGCTGCTGCGCTCTCTGGCCGCCCAGTCACCCGTCGGCCGGATCATCAGTGACGAGACGCTGGTGGTTACCTTCGACAGGAATCACACGGAGGCCCAGCATGCCATGAGCCTGGCGGCCGATGTTCGCATTGCCTGGGGGGGGCGGGATGCGGTCGATGCGATCCGTGGCCTGCCCACCCGGTGGGACTGCGAGGATGTTGTGTTCGGACCGCGCATGAGCATGGCCGTGATTGATCCGGCCGTCATCAAGCCCACTGCCGTTACCCGCCTGGTCACGGATATCGTCATTTTCGACCAGCTGGCCTGCAGTTCACCCCAAGTCGTCTTCGTCAAAGGAGTCCCGGATGAGGCGGGCTTCGACGCCTTCATGGGGCTGTTCCAGGAGGCCTTCGCACGCCAGAGTGCAGCGTTCCGGCGGCACGGCCTGGACTTTGCCGAGACATTTCGCATCAGCCTGGACCGGTCCCGGGCTATCCTGTCCGGCGGTACGGTGCTGCGTGACGGGGGCACCCAGTGGACGGTGGCGATTATGGCGGCGCCGGCGGATGGCATCGACTGCGCCAACCGTTTCGTTCAAGTGGTGCCCTATCAGTCGCTGGACGAGATCTATCCCTTCGTTCCTGAGAATGCCCAGACCTGCGTGGTGCAGCTACCACCTCAGGATCTGGCCGCGTTCTCCGAGCAGGCTGCCTGGCGAGGCGTATGCCGGTTTCCTAATCCGGGGGAGGGGAATCATTTCGAGAATCCGTGGGACGGCATCGGTCTGGTCTCCCGGCTCACGCGTTTCGTGGTCCGCAGCGAGGCGGGTCGTTAGCCAGCCGCGCCGTTAGCACAGCAAGACAATCAGTCGGAGAGTTCCATGAGTGAGACCAACACGAAGCTAAAGGCCCTGATGGCCGATCTTTTCAAGTGCAGTCCGGACGAGCTTAGCGACAGTACTGGCCCCGGTGATATCAATGGCTGGGATTCGCTTGGCCACGTCAGTCTGATGGCTGAGATCCAGAAGCAATTCGGTACTCACATCCCGGTCGAGGACGCCATTGAGGTGGAGTCCATAGCGGATATCGTGAAGATCATTGATCGCCCCCAGGAGTCACATGCGTGAATCCGGCGGGTGCGACTGTCCTGGTTACTGGTGGGGCGTCCGGGATCGGCGCCAGCGTGGCTTGCCACCTCCGGGATCAGGGCGCGCGAGTCTGGGTGGTCGACAGGGACGGCGAAGCGCTGGACCACTGCCGTAGCCTGGCCGATCCCCGAGGCCAGATCGGCTGGCTCCCCGGGGACGTGGGCAAGCCGGACGATGTCGACCGGGTCGTTGCCCAGGTCGAGGCTGAGTCTGGCGGCATCCAGGTGCTGATAAATAATGCGGCCGTGTTGCGTGACCAGACTCTGGTTTCGCGTCTCGGCAAGCGCGTGCGGCAGCACTCCATCGTGGACTGGCAGGAAACCCTTGATAGCAACCTCACCGGCACGTTTCTCATGACGCGCGCAGTGGCCACGGCAATGATCAACGCCCGGCGGAAGGGCCTGGTCGTGAATGTCTCCTCAGTCGTGCGCTCTGGAAATCCGGGTCAGAGCGCCTACGCTGCCACCAAAGCGGCCGTTGCGTCACTGACGGTTACCTGGGCGCAGGAGCTTGCACCCTACGGTATCCGGGTTGCGGCCCTCAGTCCGGGATTCGTCGAGACGGGAATGACCAGGAATGTGCCCGCCATGTTCCTGGAGCGCATCAGGAGCGAGTCGCCGGTGGGTCGCTTCGGGACGCTGGATGAGTTCGCCCACGCGATACAGTTCATCATGGAAAATGACTATTTTGCTGGCCGCGTCCTCGATCTGGACGGCGGACTGCGCTTTTAATCCGCCTCCCTGTCTCCGCCCCTGCAGAACCAGATCCAGTGACCGAATCCACGCACGAATCCACCCGGCCTGCGAAGGGCTTCGTTGGCTATTCCGCAGATCTCGAGTCTGAGGTCTATGCCTTTCAGCGGGAGGCCTATCCTGCCCGGCCACCTGAAACCATTCTCCCGAACTGGCGCTGGATGTTTGTTGAGTCCGCAGTGCGCCTTGGAGTTGCGCCGCTGGTCTGGATGTACCGGCGGAACAGCAGGGTGGTTGCTCACCAAGGTGCCATTCCTGTCCGCCTGAAGTTCGGCACCCGCAGTCTGGTCACGGGCTGGTTTGTTGAAACAATGGCGGCCAATGAAGTGCGGGGCTCAGCCATCGGTCCCATGCTGGTCCGGAAGTCCCTGGAGGAACTGCCCTGTAACCTGTCACTTGGCCAGACCGAGCAGATGCGGGAGCTGCAGTTCGCGCTGGGCTGGCATCTGGTGCGGACACTGCCGGTTTTTATGCTCGTGGTGAAGCATGGTTTCGACCTGCGCAACAAACTACCACCACTGGTCGCAGAGGCTGCTGCCGGCTTTCTGGCGCTGGCAGACCGCTGCGCCTTCGAGTGGCAGCGCTGGCGCAGCCGGGGGTCCTGGTCCATCGCCCGGGTAGAGCGGTTTGGCCACGAACACGATGTGCTCTGGCAGCAGATGGCGGAGGAGGTTACCTGTGGAGTGGTGCGGGATGCGGCCTACCTGACGTGGAAGTACCAGCAGCGGCCAACGGCAGCCTTTACCTGTCTGGAACTGCGACGGGAGGGCGAAGTTGCAGGCATCGCAGTACTAATGATCAGGGAGCCCGACGCTGTTTACCGCTATCGCCGCGGACTCATTGTGGATCTCGTGGTCCGGCCATCTGATGAGTCAGCCAGTCGTCGGTTGCTCGTTGAGTCAGTTATGGAATTGCGCCGAATGGGTGCCGTAAGCGTCGTGTGCTTTCTTGCTCATTTGCGTCTGGAGCGCTGCTTTCAGCAGTTCGGCTTCCGGAGCCGGCAGGCCCAGCATCAGTTCCTTGTTGCCACTGGCGGGCTGGATGAGCCCGACAGCCAGCTCATCCTGGACCCGGGTGCGTGGTACCTGACCATGGGCGATTCGGATCTTGACGCATATGCAGGCTGAGGGCGGGGGCATGTCACAGGACGAGCACGCAGACGCGCTACAACCGGGGGCTGTGGGGCAAACAGTCGTTCCGATTGGACTGGCGGGTTCGAAGGTACCGAAGTCGAGGCCGAGACTCCTGTTTATTTCCACCATGTTTTTGCACCCGGTAGACACCGGGGCCAGGATTCGCACAACGCAGATTCTCAGAGGCCTCCGTGGGGGCCGCTTCGAAACAGTGCTTGCTTCACCGGCAACTCGCCGGGAAATTGCCACCTGGGGTGCCGAGATTCAGGAACTAGCTGACACCTACGTGCATTGGCCCGTTGCCGAGCGCGGCCGGATGTTCTCTCTGGCCCGACTCCGGCATCTGATTTCCAGCCTGCCTGTTCCCGTGGTCACGGATCGCTCCAGGTCCGGCACGGCAGTCATTCGTGAACTTCTGGTGCAGAGCCCTGATGTTGTGGTCGTCGACTTTCCCCACGCGATGGTGTTGATGCCGGCGGACTCTGCGCCGGTTCCGATAGTCCTGTTTACCCACAATGTGGAAGCGGAAATCTTCGCGCGCCACCGGGATGTCAGCCGGGATCCGTTCCGGCGGGCAGTGTGGGAAAATCAGCGTGCCAAAATGGTGCGCTACGAGCGGTCGGTCATGAGCCGGGCCGACACTGTTGTGGCCGTTTCCGAGCGGGACGCCGCAGCGTTTTCTGCTGAGTACCAGGCAAGAAAGGTCCGGGTGATTCCAACGGGAGTAGATCTCGATTTCTTCGAATACCGGCCACCATCCGACCACGCCCAGATTGTTTTTACCGGGTCAATGGACTGGATGGCCAATATCGATGGCATCGAGTTCCTGCTGCGTGAGGTCTGGCCGAAGGTCCAGAGCGCGGAACCGTCAGCATCCATGGTCGTCGTCGGACGAAACCCGCCAGCTGGCCTGGTTGAAGAGGCCCGACGGCGGGGCTATGCGTGGACCTTTACCGGGTGGGTTCCGGAAACCCGGCCCTGGGTTTGGGGTTCAGCGGCCTTTGTCATTCCCCTGCGCGTCGGCGGAGGAACTCGCCTGAAGGTCTGGGAGGCGATGGCGATGGGTGGCGTGGTCGTGTCGACCCGCATTGGTGTTGAAGGCCTGCCGGTGGAGGACGGCAAGCACTGCCTGCTTGCCGATGAACCCGAAGCCCTGGCCGGGGCTCTGATCCGTGTCCTGCGGGAAGCTCCATTGCGCAGTTCATTGTCACGCGCGGCCCGGGATCACGTCGAGCGAAACTTTTCCTATCAGCGTGCCGCAGCAGTCTTCGAGGATATCTGTCTCGATGCCATGAGCCCCGATCACGGACTGGCCAGTGATCATCCCGCATCCAATTGAAGCCACTCGCGAGTAATCCTGTATGTGCGGCATCTACGGCGAACTGATTCTGGAGGGCGATGGCCGCCCGCAGGAGTCTGTCATCAGGGCCATGGGGGCGGCGATTATTCACCGTGGCCCCGATGATGATGGCCTTTTTATGGATGAGCGAGCCGCCCTTGGGCTCCGGCGCCTCTCGATCATCGACGTCGCGACGGGGCACCAGCCTATCGCCAACGAAGATGGCTCCGTCGTCGTGGTCTGTAACGGGGAGATTTACAACTTCCGGGAGCTGCGGCAGAAGCTTCTGTCAGCCGGGCACCGCTTCAGCACGGGAAGCGATGTTGAGGTGCTGGTGCACCTCTACGAGGAGCACGGTGACGATTTCGTGACCCACCTGCGCGGAATGTTCGGTTTTGCCCTCTGGGACCGGCGGCGCCAGCGCTTGCTGATCGGTCGCGACCGCCTGGGCATCAAGCCTGTCTACTACGCCCGAGTTGGCCGCAGCATCGCCTTCGCTTCGGAAAGCAAGGCCATTGTGGGCAGGCCAGACTATGCGACCCGGCTTGATGAGAACGCCCTTCGTCAGTATCTGACTCTGGGCTATGTCCCGGCTCCCTTCAGCATGTTTGCCGGAATCCGCAAGCTGATGCCGGGCAGCATGCTCGTGATTGAGGGTGGCCGTACTGAGGAGCGCACCTATTGGCAGTTCGCGATCCGACCGGATCATGGGCCCAGCGAGAGTGACTGGATTGATGAGATCCGAACGGCCCTGAACGACAGCATCGAGGCCCAGATGGTCAGTGATGTGCCGATTGGCGCGTTTCTCAGTGGAGGTATCGATTCCAGCACCATCGTCGCTGCAATGAGTCGGCTGAGTTCCAGTCCCGTCAAGACCTACGCGATTGGCTATTCTGGCTCGACGGGCGCTGCCATCTACAACGAACTGGACTACGCACGGCGGATTGCCGCGCGTTTCGGCACCGAACATCACGAAATTGACGTCAAACCGCAGGTCATAGAGCTCCTGCCGGGACTCGTCTGGCACATGGATGAGCCCACCGCAGACTCGGCGCTGATTACCAGCAGCCTGGTATCCGAGTTCGCCCGCCGGGACGTAAAGGTGATTCTGTCAGGTGTTGGTGGCGACGAGTTATTCGGGGGCTATGACCGCTATCAGTTGCCCCATCTGGCTGCCACGTTTCGCAAGATCCCCGGCCCGCTGCGGCGCGGGTTGCTCAACCCGCTACTCGGTATGCTTCCCGTAGCCCGGCACACCCGGTTGCTTAACCTCCTCAGGGCGGCCCGCAAGGTGGCGCTGGTGGCCGACAAGGACAGTGCGTCCCGTTATCACGAGGTGATGGAGGTCTTCAGCGCAACAGACCTTTCTGCGCTGCTCCCGGGTAGTCGCGGACCTGGCCCCTCGGCGCTTACAGAGGTACTTGGCCGTTATCTGGGCCACAGCGACCTTGACCAGATGATGGCCGCGGATCTGGCTACCCAGTTGCCGGACGATCTTCTGCTTTTGACCGACAAGGTCAGCATGGGGCAGTCACTGGAGTGCAGGGTGCCCCTGCTCGACGAGCGACTCGTGGACCTCGCTGCCCGGCTGCCCTCAGAACTGCGGGTTCGCGGCCGGGAGACCCGTTACATTCTGAAGAAGGCGCTGACGGGTATCCTTCCCGAGGAGACACTGCATCGTCCGAAGCGCGGCTTTGGCGCGCCTTTTGGGGCCTGGTTCAACAACGAATTGTCCGGGGTCATGACCGACCTTCTGGGGCCGGAAACCCTTCGGCGTCGGGGACTGATGGATCCGGCGGTCGTTCAGCGACTGGTGGCAGACCACAGGGCTCACCGCGCCGATCACACCGACCATCTCGTCGCGCTGACAACCCTGGAGATCTGGTGTCGCATCCATCTCGACCGTGAATCGCCCGAAGCGCTCGCAGAGAATCTGCAGACCATCGCTGCCCGCTGACTGGCAGACGTCCATGGCCGTGTTGAGTGCTCTTCAGGCCGGCTCAGCTGCCGGGGTACCACCGCGTCGCACCCGCGTAAGCCAGTCGAGAATCTCCCGCAGCCGCGCCCGATGCAACAACCAGCTGGTGAGGCCGAAGACCGCGGCACCCACCAGCATGGAGGCGATCAGGCGCAGGCCAGGCGACCAGGTTGAAGCCAGAAAAGTCTGGAAAGCCAGGACCGCGAGAGCCATGGCCGCGGACCCATCGAGGCCCAGGCGCAGTGCCTTCAGGTACTGAATCCCAGACAGATCCAGGACCCGTCGGACGCGCGTAAACGCACACACTGAAATCGATGGGTGAATCAACAGCCATGCAGCCGCGATGCCTGCTGTTCCCCAGTTGCTGCCCACGATAAATCCCGTGAGCAGACAAACCGCACCAGTGATGGATATCCACATCATGAAGCGCGTTTCACGGGTCGCAATGAACAGGTGGCCGAACAGGCCAGTGACGGAGCGGGCACCGGCGTAAAGGGCCAGAAGTGCCAGCGGAGGCCCGGCGCCGACCCACTTCGGGCCCAGAACCACAGCCACCAGGTCAATGCTCACCAGCGCCAGCCCGACCGCCGCTGGAAAGGTCGCGATGCAGAGAATCTCCGAGAGATTCAGAAAATAGCGTCTGAGAGCGGGCCGATCGTTCTGTACCGCGCTGAACAGTCCTGGCGTGACGTCCGACAGCACCAACGTGAGTTTCTCGATTGGGCTGGTGGCGAGCGTCCAGGCCAGGGAGTAATCGCCCACGGCGGCCTGGCCGAGCCTGCGGCCTGCCACGGCAAAATCACCGTCCTGGTAGATGATGTACGCCAGGCGGCTAACCAGGACATCCCGGCTGAAGTGCAGCACCTCCCGGAGGCCCGTGAGGCGAGGCCGGGCAAACGCGATCCGGCGGCAGTACAGCGTGAAGACCATCGTGGCCACAGCGCCAGCTACGGTGCCAAGTGCCAGTGCCCAGTAGCGAAGGCCCAGCAGGGCGCCAATGAGAGTCACTGTGGGCATAAGCAGCCCCCGGCCGATGTCGATCAGGGCGAGGGTGCGAAACCGGAGTTCGCGCCGCAGCATTGCCGCAGGGACGATCTGGAATGAGGAAATGAGAAAGGTGAGGCCCACAACCATCAGGACTGGCGGCAGTTCAGGGGCCCGAAAGAAGAGTCCCAGGGGGTAGGCCATGAGGACCGTTACCAGTGTGCCGCCAAGGCCAAGCAGCAGGCTGATGGAGTTGAGCTGATAGAGCTTCTCGGGCGCCAGCTCCCGCAGCGTTACCACGGCGCTGCCCACCCCGAATTCGCTCAGCATCATGACCACGCCCAGAAACACCGTCGCCATGGTCATCAGCCCGAAGTCTGAAGGATTCAGAATGCGCGCCACGATGATTGTGCTGGCCCAGGCGAGGACCTGAGTGGATAACTTGGCGGCACTCGCCCAGGCGACCCCCGAGAGGGCCGACTGGTCCAGGGACTGGTTGTCCCGTGGCGGGGAATCCGCGGGGCTGGCCATGATCAGGGAGTCAGGTAAGAGGCAAGAACGAGATCAGCGCGCGTCGGGCTGGTGCTGGCGGCGAGCACCAGAAGCCTGGCTGCCGGTCTGAGGCCAGCCTGGCCTCACCTGGACCCAGCCCACCGGACAAGAGGACAACTTTCACCCCTTCAACATAGCCACATCCTGCGGCGTTGGAAAGGTACCCGGTACCACTCTGTCTCCGGCCCTGCAGGCCGCTACCGACCCGTTCACGGTATCAGCCAAACCGGCGGACAGTTCCACCTCAGCCAATCATGCCTCTGGTGGCAATGAGCAACCTTGGCCCCGCGGGTGACGTAATCCGGGAAACGCTACTGGTATGGGCGTGCTCAGATCACTAAGATGACCCGCAAATGATGCACATTAACCACCTCCCTGGCCATTGCGGCACCGTGCAGGGGAGTTACCGTGCGACGAGGACGTTTTGCCATGAAATGGGGTAGTGCAGCCCTGCGTCGCCTGCCCACGACGGTCCTCGCACTGTTGCTCGTGGATCTCGGCGTCGGAATAGTCGCCTTTGTTCTGGCGGTCGGCCTGCGCTTTTCCTTCGACTGGTCCCTTGTGGCTGAGTCGGTCGGCGCCCTGCCCCTGCGAGCCGTGGTGTTCACCGGCAGTCTCGTGGTGGGACTGCTGAGCATGGGACTGTACCGGCCACGCCAACGGCCCACGCCCTCTGAAGCGGCAGTCCGCGCCATTCTGGGTGTAGTTGTCGGTGGCGGGATCAGCATTATCCTGTTTTATCTCGTGCCCGACGTCAGCTTTGGCCGCGGCGCGCTTGCGCTGGCCCTGTTTATCGCGGCCACTCTGGTCTTCGGTGTGCGGCTGGGCATGCTGCGCATTCTCGACTTCAATCCCATCAAGCGGCGGGTACTGGTGGTGGGAGGTGGAGAGGCAGCTTCCAGGATCTACAGGCTGCGGCGGCGAGCGGACCGGCGCAGTTTCGACGTCGTGGGCTTTATCGTGGCATCCGCTGAAGAACGGCAAGTGGCCAACAAGCTGGATATCGAGCCACTGCTGACGCCCGAAGAAGCGCGGGCAATCCGGAGACTGGACGAGATCGTGGTGGCGCTCGATGACCGCCGGGGCATGCTGCCCCTGGATTTTCTCCTTAATCAGAAGCAGCGGGGCGTGTCTGTCACCGACGTTATAGACTTCCTCGAGAGGGAAACCGAACGCCTGGATCTCGATATCCTGAAGCCGAGCTGGCTGTTGTACGAGAAGAGCAGTCAGACAGACATCCTCTACCGCTGGATGAAGCGTCTTTTCGACCTGGTTTTCAGCACGGTCTTGCTGCTCCTGATGTCGCCGATTCTGGTGGTGACGCTGATCGCTATCCGAATCGGCGACGGCCCTTCGGCGCCAGTCCTCTACCGCCAGCGTCGTGTTGGGCTCCATGGCAGGGTGTTCAACCTCCTGAAGTTCAGGAGCATGCGGGTCGATGCCGAAGTCGGTACGGGGCCGCGTTTCTCTTCAGCGGGCGACGACCGGATCACGCGGATCGGGCGCCTGATCAGGCGCTTTCGTGTCGATGAGTTGCCCCAGTTGTTCAACGTAATCCGGGGAGATATGAGTGTGGTGGGCCCGCGACCGGAGAGGCCAGAATTTGTCGAGGTACTGGCGCGGCAGGAGTCGCTGTACCTCTACAGGCATGGGGTCCGGCCAGGGCTGACTGGCTGGGCCCAGCTTAACTTTCCCTACGGTGCGTCGATGGATGATGCGCGTGAGAAGCTGACTTACGATCTGTACTACATCAAGAACACGAACATCATCACTGATCTCCTGATCCTGCTCCAGACACTTGAAGTTGTGGTGTGGGGGAGGGGAACCAGCATGTCCGGGTCGCCGCGCTAGTGGCCCCCGGCTGCAGCAGACCCCGGCGGCGCCGCCGACAAGCCAGGGCTTGTCGCGGGCAGGCCGGGCAATCAGAACTGCTCCTAGCGTCTGAGCCCTGATGCCATTGGCTGCAGGTCAGGGCAGGCGAGAGAGCTGCTGTGTGTCCCTGTCGGCAGTGTCGCTTTCGATAGTCTGCACGACCTGTTTGCTGGTATCGTCAACCAATTCCCCATGCACCTTGTCTTCCACCGCGGCGCGAGTGAGGGGCTTGCCCGAACGCCTGTGCTCCACATAGAACACTACATCTACCTCGCCCAGGGAGATGATGTCGCCGGAGCGCAGTAGTGCCCGGGCTCGTCGCTTCTGGTTGACGAGTATCCCATTCTTGCTGTTCAGGTCCTCTACGACATAGATGCCGCCTATGCAGTCGATCAGTGCATGGCGCCTGCTAACCTCTTTGTCGATGATCACGAGGTCGTTGGCGTTGCCGCGTCCGATGACAAAGGGAAATCCGTGTGCTTCGACCTGGTCGACGAGTTGGCCGGAGCGGTAGGCCATCACACTAACGGTCCCGTCTGCCGAGGGTTCCGTGGCTGAGCGGGCTGACTGGGCACGGGGTGCCTGTTCCTCGAACCACTGCCAGCGCAATTCGTGAACCACATTGTCGATGACTTCGAGGGTCACTCGCGGCCGGTTCTCGACCATGCAGGCAGTCAGGGCGGTATCGCACAGAGTATTGATCAACCGTGGAATTCCGGAAGTCAGCCGGTGAATCTCGCTGAGAGTCTCTGTCTCGAATATGTCGTTCGCGTCGCCGCCGGCGATCGCGAGTCGATGCCTGATGTACTCGTGGGTCTCTGACTCCACCATGGCATCAAGCCGCTGTCGCAACCGGGCCCGCTGTCGGAGTTGGGTAAGGCCTGGCGCGTCAAGAAGATCATCGAGTGATGGCTGACCCGTCAGGATGATTGAGACGATCCGGCGGTCACTCGTATCGATGCAAGAGAGCAGTCGTAGCTCCTCCAGTGCCGAGGAGCTGAGGTTCTGGGCCTCGTCGACGATGATGACGACGTGATTGCCCTTCTTGTTTTGTTCAAGGAAAAAGTTGCGCAAGGAGTCGAGCAGCAAGACCTTCTTTTTCGTGTAGTTTGGCATGCCAAACTCGGACATCAGGGCTTGCAGGAGCTCGATGTGGGTAAGCGTAGTGTGGACGAGTTTGGCTGTGACGTAGCCAGGACCCAGCTCCTCCATGACGGTGTTGAGGATGGTGGTTTTGCCGATCCCGATCTCGCCAGAGATGATCACAAAACTATCGTGATTCATCAGGGCGAACCGCACGTTCGCGACCGCACGGGCGTGCTGGTCTGTCATGTAGATGAATTTCGGGTCCGGCGCCAGGTCGAACGGGCGGCAGCTTAGCTTGAAGAATTCCTCGTACATCGTTACTTGTTACTGTCTTCTGAAAGCACCGTATTCCGGGCCCGAGTATATCCCCACCGCAGGGATGAGTTTTGCCAGACCTGCCAGACTCTGTATATCATTCCGCCCTCGGGCGATTAGCTCAGTGGTAGAGCGCTGCTTTCACACAGCAGAGGTCGAGTGTTCAATCCACTCATCGCCCACCATTTACCAGGCAATGCCGTCGTATTCGGCAGTTGACCGGCCACCGGATACCCGGGCGTAGTCCACCACAATCTGTCCGGGGCGAATCTGCCGGATCGCGCCCTCAAACTCGGGCGAGTTGTGGCTGACGACAAGGACGTCGGCGTGCTGGGTTACCTCGTCCAGGGTTGGGACCAGCAGCTTTGCAATATGGGGGATATGCCGGAAGATGAACTCCCGGTTGGCCCCCATCAGGCTTGCCAGGCTGACGTTACGGTCGTAAATGCGCAGGTCATAGCCTTTGCCGAGCAGTCGCTCGACCAGTTCCACCATGGGACTTTCCCGCAGGTCGTCGGTGCCGGGCTTGAAGCTCAGTCCGAGAACACCCAGCGGGCGTCTGCCATGCCGCGTCACCATATCCATGGCTCGCTGGAGGTGCAGTTCATTGCTCTCCAGGATCGAGCCAATGATGGGGAGCTTCAGGTCGAGCTGCCGCGACTTGTAGGTCAGTGCCCGGACGTCCTTCGGCAGGCAGGAGCCGCCGAACGCAAATCCCGGTTTCAGGTAGGTAGGGGAGATGTTCAGCTTCCGGTCCTGGCAGAAAATGTCCATGACCGGGTGGCTGTCGATCTCTAGCTGCTTGCAGATGGCCCCGATTTCATTCGCGAAGCCTACTTTTAGGGCGTGCCAGACGTTATCCACGTACTTCACGAGTTCAGCCGTCTCCAGGCTGGTGGTGATCTTGGGGCCAGGCAAGTCGGCATAGATCCTTTCCAGCGGCAGTGCATTCGCCGGAAGCAGGGCCCCGATAACGGTCTTCGGGGGGTTGAAGTAGTCGTTGACGGCCGTCCCTTCCCTGAGAAATTCCGGATTATTCAGAACGGCGAAATCCTTGCCGGGCTCCAGGCCAGACGCCTGACGGAGAGCAGGCAGGACGATGGTCTGCATGGTCCCTGGCAGGATCGTGCTGCGAATAACGACGGTGTGAGGGCGTTTCAGTCCCTTCAGCACTGTACCGATCTCGCTGCATACGGCCTGCACATAGCGCAGGTCGAGACTCCCGTTGGCGGCAGAGGGTGTCCCGACACAGACAAAGGAGATCTCGGAACCCGCTACCGCTGCCGCCGCATCGCTGACAGCCGACAGGCGACCTGCCGAGACGCCTTCTCGGATCAGTACGTCGAGTCCATCCTCAACGATGGGGGACTGGCCGCTGTTGATCAGGTCGACTTTGGCCTGATTGGGATCGACGCCGATGACCGTATGGCCCTCCCTAACCAGACAGGCAGCCGAAACGGCTCCCACGTAGCCGAGGCCAAAGATACTTATACGGGTAGGTGTCATTGATTCTCTTCTGCTATCTCCGGAAGCCCACACCCCGGTACAGGACACCAAAGTTCAGGCGATTGTTGTTTTGGTCAACGTTCCCGTTGATCGCGTCCGTCGTGCTGGAAATGTACGAGTAGCTGCCGTAGAACTGCAGTGTGTCAGTCAGGGTCCACGAGATGCGGGAGTCGATGGTCAAGTAATCAGAGTCCTGGCGTAAGTCTCCGAACTGCGTGGCATTCTTGCTCAGCGCTGAGTCCTTGCTATAGACGCCTCCTATTCCGACACTCAGCTTGCGGGTCAGCGTCTGATTGATATCGAGCCGAAGAGAGTCCTGGACTGATTGAGTGCCATTCGAGCCCGGGGCAATGGCCCGGCTGAGCGAGACGTCAAAAGTTGTGTCTTCTGACCGTTTCCGCAACTGGGCATAGCCAACGAAGTTCCGTGCCTCGTTGCTGATGGAGCAGGTGCGGTCGGCAGTACAGGGCGAGCCGGTGAGGGGATCCAGACCAAACCCTATTCCTGAAACATCAATGGCACTTCTGCTTATGCCCGCAGTCACGCTGCCGGTCAGAGTCTGGGAGAAGGTGTAATCGTAGGCCGCCGTGATACTGAAGGAATCCGTGGAGTTCTGGATGCTGGTGTCTGGATTTTCAGTTACAAAATTGCCGCCGTTCAGGGCGATGACGAAGAAACTTTTTGGATTCAGGTAGTGGCGGAGCGCGAGTTCGACCGAGGAATTGCTGTAATCAACGTAGCGCACCGCTTCGTCAAACTGCAGTCCATCCTCGTTGTAGGTGACGTCTGCCAGGTCCCCTGTAATGCTAAAAGAGTTGCGGGTCGCAAGCTGAAAGGTCACGGACGGCTGGTAAGTCCAGGTTTTCTGCATGGCATTGCTGTACCTGCCGGTGGTGCCATTGACTGGTGGTGGAGCGCCGGGATCGTCCGTCGTCGCCGTCTGGAAATCGCTGGTAACAATCGAAGTATCCGCGTAAAGCACGTTCATGCCGACACTGCCGCGGCTCCCCGTGTACGTTGCCAGGAAAGTGAGGTAGCTGTCGTCGTTGTTGAGGTCATCGTTGGCCTTCAGGTAGTCCGTTCGTCGGAGCCGCGGTACCAGAGACACCGTGGTGCTGGGGGTTTTCCAGACGCCCTCGGTGCGCACATCCACAAAGGTGCCCAGCGTGTCTTCCCCGCCATCCGGATTTACCGCTTCCTCCGCATCGGTTAGGTACCGTGGGTTCGTCTGATAGGTGATCCCCGCATCAGCCTGAGGGGTGATCTGCCAGTAGGCCAAGGCCCGAGAATCCGGCAGGAGGACCAGCAGGAATGCGCAAGAAATGGCCGCCCGGGGCATAAGAGCCGACGGACCGGGCCGCGATACAACCCCGGTGCGGCTCACGGCACCAGTACAGTATCGCCAGGCTTCAGCACGATGTTCTGCTGCAGGCGCCTGCCTGCCGCCACGTCGCTGTAGGAAAAGGAGATCGCCTGCTGGGTGGTCCCCTCGCGGCGCAGAATCTTGATGCTATCGAGCTGCGCGAACGGCGTGGTCCCACCGGCCATGCTGAGCGCCTGAACAACGTCCACAAAACGATTGATGGGGAATTCCCCAGGCCGGTTGACCTGGCCTAGCACGTAGACCTTGCTGCCCTTCGGGTCCACTACGGCCACGCTGACCACGGGCTCAGGCACGAAACGAGCCACCCGGTTGCCCACTTCACGGCGGATCTCCTCGATGCTCCGTCCTTCGGCCCGGATATCTCCGGTGAGCGGAAACGAGAAGTAGCCATCCGGCCGGACCATGGCCTGCTTCTGCAGGTCCTTTTCATTCCATATGCTGATCTCCAGGATGTCGCCTGGGTTCACGGTGTATCCACCTGCCTCCAGTGCTGCCGGGGCAGCGGCTGGCGCGGCAGCAGTTACCGGCGCATCACTGGCGGCTTCAACCGCCGCTGCAAGCCCCAGAAGCCCAACCAGCAGGGGCCAGGCGGCAGCACGTAGTCCTTTACTCATTTCGTCACTCCCGACAAGGGCCCTGATTGAGGCCATGCGCTGGCCCGGACATTACTGAATAGACAGATTGATTATCTACGTCACGGCCAAGGTATAGACTTTGGACGGCATTGTACTGGCCTTTTTCCCTTCCGGCGATGCCTGGCCGTCGCAGTTTGCCGGATCAGAACTGCTTCCCCGCCTCTGTGTGTGAGGCGAGTCACAGACAGCCTCTTTACCCCCAGCCTAGTGTGCAAACTGCGGTAGTTATGACTTCACTTATGGCCCCCGAACTGGCACCACTGGTCGCCCTGGCTGCGACGATTCTCCTGATCGTCGTCCTGCGCCCGTTGGCGGTTTACTCGGGGCTGGTCGATGTCCCGAGCCAGCGCAAAAGCCATCAGGTACCGACCCCGCTGGTCGGGGGGCTGGCCATGTTTGGTGGACTTCTCCTTGGCTTCTTTCTGAGCAACAACGGGCCCGATGGGCTGAGTAGTCGCGAGGTCTACAGTTTCTTCGGGGCTGGCCTGCTGCTGGTTGCCGTAGGCGTGACCGATGACTTCCTCGAATTGTCGCCAGCCATCCGCTTCGTTGCCCAGATCCTGGCCGCCCTGCTCATGATTTTTGGCGCCGGCATCGTCCTCGCCGATCTCGGGTCAATGACACCGTCCGGGGATCTGCTTCAGCTGGGCGTTGTTGCAGTGCCCTTCACGGTCTTCGCCACGCTCGGCATCATCAATGCCCTCAACATGTGTGACGGACTGGATGGCCTGAGTGGCAGCCTCACCCTGACCTCGCTTTCTGGCCTGATCATGGTCGCGTCCATCTGGGGCAGCCCGGCCGACATGGAATTGCTGCCGATTCTGGGGGCGGCCATTCTCGGGTTCCTGCTGTTTAATCTGCGGATCTTTGGCCGTGAGCGCGCCTCGGTGTTCATGGGCGATGCGGGCAGCATGTTCCTGGGTCTGGCCCTCACCTGGTACGCGATCTCGCTGTCCCAGGGTGAAGCCCGGGCGCTGCGGCCATCGGCGGCCCTGTGGTTTCTGATGGTCCCCATCTTTGATGCGGTCGCCATGATGCTCCGCCGGATTCTCAAGGGTCGCTCGCCGTTTGCCGCTGACCGGGAGCACCTGCACCACGTCTTTCTCCTCGCGGGATTCTCTGTCAACGACACCGTTGCCGTCATGACGGGCTTCGCCAGTTTTGGCGTGTTTGTAGGTCTTGCCAGCATTTACTTTGAGATCCCGGAACTCTTCGTGGCCCTGGGTTTTCTGCTCACGGGCATTGGCTACTTCTGGATGATCAGCCACTCCTGGAAAGTCATGCGCTTCCTGCGCACATCGATTTCTCGGCGACAGGCCGGCATAGACCGCAGAACTGGCGTGGCCACCGGCTACTCGGGGGTTGAGCGCCGTTTCGGGATAGACCGTCGCGCCAGGAAGCCCTGACTCGCCCACGCGGTGGTGAGCCAGTAGCCACCGGCAGCGGCGAACCTTCCTGTGACCGTGTGTGGTCCAATCAGTGCCGCTGCTTTCCCGTGCCCCTGGGCGTGGAATCGCTCCTCTTTCTGGTCGAAGAAAATCTCCAGGTCGGGAAAATCCAGGAAAATGCCCAACTGCGGGGCAACACACTTGTAGACACTTTCCTTGGCACTGAAGATCAGCTTGGCCTGGCGCAGGGGTTCAGTCGACGCTGCCAGGCGTGATAGTTTCTCAGGCCGGCAGATGCGCTTCAGCAGGTCCGTTTCCAGGGGCAGGCCCGGTTCCAGATCCACGCCCAGCGCACCCAGTAGCGTGCAGGGTGCGGCAACCGCGACCACCAGTTCTCCGGCATGGGAGATACTGCCCACGAACCCATCGGGCCAGCGCGGGGCCCGGTCGTCGCCCACCGGGAGGACGGGAGAGGCCAGTCCCAGCCCCTGCAGGACTCTCCTCGCCTGAGCGCGACCCGCAGCGAACTCCTGCCGGCGCCCTGCCGTCATCCGTCCCGTTGCGGCGAGTTCTTCAGGGTGCAGGGGCGGGTAGTGGTCTGCAATCAGCCCGGCGCTACTGGTCACTACCGGCGGCAGCAGGCGGTGCAGGGCCGCGCGGACCTCAATGAGTGCGTTCAAAGGCATGGCCACAGTCTGCCAACAATGAGGATAAAATCCTGCATCAGATCGAGACAAGCAGGTTGCGGATGACGGTCAAGACACGCTTTGCCCCCAGCCCGACGGGCTTTCTGCATATCGGGGGCGTCCGTACCGCGCTGTTCTCGTGGCTCTACGCCCGCCATCATGGGGGGCAGTTCGTGTTGCGCATTGAGGATACCGACCGGGAGCGGTCCACCCAGGCGGCGGTAGATGTCATTCTCGAGGGCCTTGCCTGGCTCCGGCTGGAACACGACGAGGGGCCTTACTACCAGACTCAGCGGTTCGACCGTTATGCCGAACTGGCTGACCGGCTGCTGCGTGAGGGCAAGGCCTATCGGTGCTACTGCACCCGGGAGGAGCTGGAGGTCCGGCGGGCCGCCCAGATCGCGCGCGGCGAGAATCCCCGCTACGACGGCCGTTGCCGGGACCGAACCGATGTCCCAGCAGGTGTCCCTTCCGTGGTGCGCTTTCGTACGCCGGATCAAGGCATCACCGTGGTTCCTGATCTCGTGCGGGGGTCCGTGGAGTTCCAGAACGCGGAACTCGACGATCTGATTATGGTCCGCTCCGACGGTACGCCCACGTTTCACTTCGGTGTGGTGGTGGACGATGGCGACATGGGCATCACTCATGTGATCCGGGGCGATGACCACCTGAACAACACCCCCCGACAGATGCACATGATCCAGGCCCTCGGTTACCCGGTACCTGCCTATGGGCATTTGCCGATGATTCTCGGCAGCGATGGTGCCAAGCTGTCCAAGCGTCACGGTGCCGTGAATGTCCTCGAGTACCGGGATGAGGGGTTTCTGCCCGATGCCGTGCTGAACTATCTCGTGCGACTCGGCTGGTCCCACGGGGACCAGGAGTTGTTCTCCCGGGAGGAGATGATCGCGCTGTTCGATATCAGCGCTGTCAACGCCTCGGCCTCGCGCTTCGATGGCGAGAAGCTCAAATGGCTGAACCAGCAGTACCTGAAGAGCAGTCCGGCCGAGAGCCTGACTGCCGGATTTGTCGAGCAATTGCAGCGCGCGGGTCTGGAGCCCGCCAGCGGGCCGGCGCCCGTTGCCGTCATCGAGGCCTACCGGGAGCGGGCCACGACGTTGCGCGACCTGGCAAAGAGCGCCGCTTATCTCTACGCAGAGCCGCCCACCATTGATGAGGCGGCGGTGCGCAAGCACCTGACACCCGCCATTAACGCGCCGCTGGCCCGTCTGTTTGCGCGCCTGGGCGAACTGAAGACCTGGACTCGTGGCGACCTTCATGGTGCCCTGGAGGCGGTGGCGGCTGAATGCGGCATTGGTTTTGGCAAGCTCGGCCAGCCGGTGCGCGTTGCGGTGACGGGGGGGACGGTGTCACCGCCGATTGACGTAACCCTTGAGTTGCTGGGCCGGGACAAGGTTCTGGAGCGTCTGAGTCGGGCGGTTTCCTTGACAGGTTCCGGCGCTGTCGCGTAGATTTCGCGCCCTGTCATGTGGGGCCATAGCTCAGCTGGGAGAGCGCTTGCATGGCATGCAAGAGGTCGTCGGTTCGATCCCGTCTGGCTCCACCAGATTTTCTGCTCACCGTGCCACGCACAAGCTCCGGGTCCCCATCGTCTAGAGGCCTAGGACATCGCCCTTTCACGGCGGTAACCGGGGTTCGAATCCCCGTGGGGACGCCATTTATTTCAAGGGCTTAGGCCTTATTGGTGGCGCCACTTCGAACTGCTGTGCGGGTCTAGTACAGCGGATGCGGACTCTCCAGCACCTCAAAGTCGGCCGGCGTCAGCCTCCGGTCAGGCTCCTGCACCCGAGCAATCGGCACCCGGCCATAGAACGCAGACCAGCTCGAATAGGAGCTGGGTGGGCCGATGATCCGATCGCACAGCGATAGTGCGTGCAGGTCACTGACCAGGCCACCCGGTCCGGGTGTGGCGTCGAACTCTGCAAATTCATTGGCCGCGTGCTCAGCGTTGGAGAAGATCAGAAAGGCAACTCGCCGTGGGGCGAGCAGTGCCCGGGCGTCGCGCATCAGCCGCAGGTAGGTCTGCACAGGATAGAAAAAGCGACCGTCCAGATGGCTGGCGTAGTCCCCGTGGCGAATGTGCACACCAATCACGGCATCGGCGTCGGCGCGGGCAGCGGCAACGACACGTTCAGCCTCGGCGCGAATCTCCGGCAGCGGCGCGAAGTAGGTCCGGATGGCGTCAGCCTGGTTCTGCGCCCAGGGGTGGTGACGGAAATGGTAGCCCTGCAGGGCCAGCAGGCGCGCACCGCGCTCCTCGGCTGAAATGACGATCGGCCCGAGGTCCCGGTGGTCGCGGCGCAGTGCCTTCTCGGCGGCGACCGGTATGCCGGGTATTCGTTTCAGCCCCTTGCTCAGCTGCCACGCGACCCGCCCAACGCCGTAGGCCAGCGGGCGGGTGAACTCTGGAACCCGCTTGCGATCAGTGGGCCGCGGCATTGCGCAGACGATGGCATCGACGCTGGGCCCGACAAAATGCTGGGCATACTCTTCGAGCGTCGCGTTCATCAGGATCCAGCCCCGCTCCTGGGCTGCGGCCAGGCAGTGGGCCGCCAGGGTTAACCGGTTGCCCAGGCGCCCGGTTCTCTTCGTGATGATCAGGTAGCGGCTCATGGTGGTGGCGGTGGCGGGTTCTGGCCGCGCAGTATAGATGTCCTCGATTAGATTCGTGAAATCCACGCTAAACATCTGACTGGATTGGGATTATGATTAGAAGATGACGGCCGCATTCTTCAATCTCACGCTCTGGGCCGCGGTCATGGCTCTGGTGTACTCAGTGGCCGGGACCTACGTCCTGCTGGCCCCCGGCGGCGTGCTGGTGCGTCGGCAGCTGCTGGGTGTCCTCCTCGCGTCCGTCGCCTGGGCCATCCTGGTGGTGCAGCCCGGGCTCTTCAGCTTGGCGGACGGCTACCCCGTCGCCTTCTATGGACTGCAGGTCATCCTGCTGTTCAGCTGGTACGCACTCCTGCACCGCCTTTTGCGCGGTCCCTACGAGCAATCCATGCCGGAGGTGGTCAAGCGCCTCTTGCGCCTGTTCTGGGCGGTTGTCGTCGGTGCCTCCGGTCTGGTCGCCTGGCTTGCGTGGCAGGACGGCACGCCCTGGCAGGGCACCCTGTTCAGCGTGGCGGCGGCGAGCATCGCCCTGGTGTGCCTGGCCCTGGCGGCGCAGCTGGGTCGTGACGCGCCCGTTGAAAGCAGGACGGCACTCCGTTCGCTGGTGGCAGCGGCCGGCCTCGCGGCCGGCGCGCAGGCGGTACTGGCCATAGTGGCAGCAGCGGGGGCGGGCATACCCCGTGCACTGCTTGGTGCTACCAGCGCCGTGCTGGCGGCTTCCGGGCTGCTGCTGCTCTTTGGTCTGCGGCTGCGTCCCCAGTGGTCCCTTGCGATCTTCGTCTCGCCAGAGGCGCGCAGCTATGCACCGCGCTTTCTCGCAAGCCTGTCGATTCTGCTGCTGGCCCTGTTGTTGCTCCCGGTGTTCCGGTCCATGGCGCCGGAGCTGGCCCGGCAGTCTGCCCTTCTGCTGGTCCTCGCGACCGGCGTACCGGTCTGCCTGCTGCTGTTTTCCGAGCGGCTGAATGCCCGCCTGCGGGTCTATGTCAGCAAGCACTTTCTGCCTTTCCGCTACGACTACCGGGAGGAGTGGTTGCGACTTATCGACACGCTCGTGGCCCCGGATGCCCAGTCACCGCTGCCTGAGCGGGTGATTCGCGGTGTGGCGCAGATTGTCAGTAGTCCTGCTGGCGTGCTCTGGATGCGGGCCAGTCAGGGCGGACCCTTTACGGCGACGGCCGGCTGGAACGCCCGGGCGCTGCCTGACGTCCAGATCCTGCCCGACGACCCCGCTGTTGCTTTCATGCTCGAGCGCCAGTGGACGATTGATACCGCAGAACTGGCCCGGCGGCCCGAACTATACGGGGGGCTGCGCCGTCCTGAGTGGCTCGAGTCATTTCCGGAGGCGCTGCTGATCGTGCCACTGATCAGCAATGAGACGCTGATCGGGCTGATCGTGCTGTTCCAGTCAAGTTCGGCGTTTCGCCTGACGTTTGAGGAAATCGATCTCCTGCGGACGTCCGGCCGGCAGGTTGCAGCGTTCCTGGCCCAGTATGAGTCGGATCAGAAGCTCGCTGAGGGTCGGCAGTTTGAAGCCTTTAACCGGCTGACCGCCTTCGTCATGCATGACCTCAAGAACCTCATTGCCCAGCAGTCACTGATGGTGGAAAACGCCGCCAGGCACAAGGGCAACCCGGCCTTCTTCGAGGATGCCATGGCGACGATCAACAACTCCGTCGCACGCATGAACAAGCTCCTGCAGCAACTGCAGAGCGGAGAAGCGGGTGGCCCCCGGCAGAAGGTCAGGGTTGCAGCAGTCGTGGCCGACGCGATCGAACGGTGCAAGTCCCGGGAGCCCGTTCCGCAACTCGTGGATGACTCGGGCGACCTCCACGTCTGGATCGACCGTGAGCGCCTTACGGCAGTTCTGGCCCACCTGATTCGCAACGCTCAGGAAGCGACCCAGCGTGATGGTCAGGTGACCGTGCGAGTCGCACTGGCTGATGGGGCGGCGCTCATTGAGGTTGAGGATGACGGAGCCGGTATGGAGCCCGACTTTGTACGAGAGAGGCTGTTTCGTCCCTTCGATACCACCAAGGGCAGCAAGGGTATGGGCATCGGGGCCTACCAGGCGCGCACCTTTGTCGTTGAGGCGGGCGGTTCGCTCCGGGTGGAGTCCGAGCCCGGGAAAGGCAGCCGATTCGCGCTTCGGCTACCGGTTTACGACGCCGCAAATGCGGTCCCCGTGCCGTGAGGCCGGTTCTTCGTGAGCTATCATGCGGCCTCCTAAGGAGGGGACAGGCTGTTGACTGATCAACGCAGAAAGCTGCTCATCGTTGAGGACGATCCGGGGCTGCAAAGCCAGTTGCGATGGTGTTTCAATGATTACGAAGTGCTCGTTGCCGAGGATCGGGAGAGTGCCCTGACACAAGTGCGTCGGCACGAGCCGCCCGTTGTCCTCCAGGATCTTGGGCTCCCGCCCGATGCTGAGGGTGTCAACGAAGGCTTCCTGGCCCTGGAGCAGACCCTGGCTTTGCTGCCGGACACCAAGGTCATCGTTGTCACCGGCCATGGCGACCAGGAAAATGCTGTGCGCGCCGTGGGGCTCGGTGCCTACGACTTCTATCAGAAGCCCGTAGATACCGGCACGTTGCACCTCCTGGTTGATCGCGCTTATCACATCTACGACCTGGAGCGGCAGAACCAGCGCCTGTTGCAGGAGCAGAGCACCTCACCCCTGGACGGCGTGGTGGCTGCCAGCGAGCAGATGCTGCAGGTCTGCCGGATGATCGAGAAGGTGGCACCGACCACTGCAACGACACTGTTACTGGGTGAGAGCGGTACCGGCAAGGAAGTCCTCGCCCGGGCCCTGCATTCCCTCAGTCCCCGGATCAGCAAGGGCTTTGTGGCCATCAACTGCGCTGCCATTCCCGAGAACCTCCTCGAGAGCGAGCTTTTTGGCTACGAGCGGGGAGCCTACACCGGCGCTGTGAAGCAGACGCCCGGAAAGATCGAGCATGCCGACGGCGGCACGCTGTTTCTTGACGAGATAGGCGATATGCCCTTGTCCCTTCAGGCCAAGCTGCTGCGCTTCCTGCAGGAGCGGGTCGTGGAGCGGGTCGGTGGTCGTGAAGAGATTCCCGTGGATGTGCGGGTGGTGTGTGCCACCAATCAGAATCTGGACACTGCGATCAAGGAAGGGCGTTTCCGGGAGGATCTCTACTACCGGATCAGTGAAATCACCATTCGCATCCCGCCGTTACGCGAACGGGAGGGAGGGTGCCGCATCCTTCTGGCCCGAACGCTGCTGGAGCGTTACGCAGCCCAGCACCGGCGGCAGTTCCGCGGGTTCAGTCCGGATGCACAGAACGCGATCGAGCACTACAACTGGCCCGGCAACGTCCGGGAAATGGAGAACAAGCTGAAGGGCGCCGTCATCATGGCGGAGGGCCGCTACGTTACGGCCGCTGACCTGGGCCTGGCGGCGGCCGGCGAGCAGCAGCCCAACGTTAACCTGAGGGAGGTACGCAAGGACGCCGAGACCCGGGCCATCCGGAATGCGCTGGCCTATGCGGATGGCAATATCTCCAAGACGGCGCAGCTGCTCGGGGTAACTCGTCCCACGCTCTACGACCTTCTGGAGAAGTACGCCATCCAGTACGACAAGGAGCGAGGCGCCTAGACGGCCGGCTGCTGTTGCAGCTTGCGTTCCCAGCGCAGTGCGGTCTGGACGATAAAGTCGAGGTCGTCATGCCGCGGCTGCCACCCGAGTACCCGCCGAATCTTGTCCGCTGTCGCGATCAGTATGGGCGGATCGCCGGCCCGTCTGGGCTCCTCCCGCCGCACCACCGGATTGCCGTTGGCGCGGTCAACGGCTGCAAGTACCTCACGGACGCTGTAGCCGTGACCATACCCGCAGTTAAGCGTGGTCGATGTGCCGCCCTGGCGCAGGTACGTAAGCGCGTTCAGATGTGCGCTGGCCAGGTCTTCCACGTGAATGTAATCGCGGACCCCGGTGCCGTCGGGAGTCGCATAGTCCGTGCCGAATATGGAGACGTGGGGGCGCTTGCCCACTGCGGCTTCGCAGGCCACCTTGGTCAGCAGCGTCGCGTGCCGTGTCGACTGACCAATCCTTCCACCCGGATCAGCGCCGGCAACGTTGAAGTACCGCAGGGCCACATGGTCCAGTCCGTAGGCGTGGCTGGCGTCCCGCAGCATCCACTCGCTCATGAGTTTCGAGGTCCCGTAGGGATTGATCGGTACCGTCGGACTGTCTTCGGCCGCGACCCCGCCCGGGGGCATGCCGTAGACAGCAGCAGTCGAGGAGAAGATGAACTGCTTTGTGCCGGCCTCTACTGCACACTCGATAAGGTTGCGGGTCGCGCAGGTGTTGTTGCCGTAGTACTTCAGCGGGTTGCTCACCGACTCCGGAACAATGGTGTGGGCGGCGAAATGGAGTATGGCGCTGACTTTGTGTTCCGCAAGAAGCTGACGGACGATGCTGCGGTTCCCGGTATCCCCCACGACCAGAGTGCCCCGGGTAACGGCCGACCGGAAGCCTGTGCTGAGATTGTCCAGTACCACGATGTCTTCGCCGGCTTCAGCGAGTTGACGCACCACGTGACTGCCAATGTACCCCGCACCACCAGTGACCAGTACCTTGCCCTTGCCCGTGCCCTTGTTAGAGCCGCCTTCCGTCATGGGGTCTGTTTCCTGTCCGTTGTTCAGGGCTTAAGTCTAGGGTACAACACCACCTCTGCGCCTCAGAAGCTGTCGTTACTGTGACCATGTCCACGCCCAGTCCACTGCTCAGTCCCCTGGAGCCGCCGGCATTCGAGGAGTGGTGGCCCGAAAGCATCGCGCATCCGGCCCTGCTGACCTGTGACCATGCCAGTTCCCGGGTGCCAATGCTGCTGGGAAACCTTGGCCTGTCTCTGGCGGATCTGGACGGACATATCGCCGTCGATATTGGCGCCGCTGCACTGACCCGGAAGCTGGCTGCGCTAATGCAGGTGCCCGCCGTCCTGTCGGGTTACTCCCGGCTTGTCGTGGACTGCAACCGCCATCTCCACGATCCGTCAGCATTTCCCGAAATCAGCGACGGGGTGGTCGTACCCGGCAATCGCCGCCTCACCGGCGAACAACGAGACACCCGGACTACTGCGCTGTACCAGCCCTATCATGCTGCTGTAGCGGGCGGCCTCGCCAGGCTGGCGGCATTGCCCGCCCTGGTGGCCATTCACAGCTTTACCCCTGCCCTGAGCGGCGCTGCCCGTCCCTGGCATGTTGGTGTCCTGTGGGATACGGATGCGCGTATAGCTGCCCCGTTGCTTGAGGCCCTCCGGTCGGACGCAGCGATCAAGGTAGGCGACAACGAGCCCTATTCCGGGCGTCATCCTGCGGGATACACCATCGATGCCCATGCAGAGAGCCGGGGCTTGCCTCACGTCTCGATAGAGGTACGGCAGGATCTCTTGCTGACGCTGCAGGGAGTTACCCATTGGGCGACGTTGCTCAGTAAGGCCCTGCGCCCCATACTCAATGCCGTGCTCCCTGCATCGAGCCCGCCAAAGTCAACTTCCCGCGACGGCATGTCATGAACTCCATCGATTCGCAGGCCGGAGCCATGCCGGCGGGCGAGTGGCGCGTGTCCGTGGCTCCCATGATGGACTGCACCGACCGGCACTGCCGCTACTTCCTGCGGCTGCTCTCGCCGCGAGTGCGTCTCTACACCGAGATGCTGACTGCCGCGGCGATCGTTCGCGGGTCAGCGGACCGGCTGCTGCGCTTCGATCCTTCCGAGGAACCGGTCGCAGTCCAGTTGGGGGGCAGTGATCCGGCGTTGCTTGCCGCAGCTGCTAAGCGTGCTTCCGACTATGGCTATGACGAGATCAACCTGAACGCCGGGTGCCCCAGCGAGCGTGTGTCAGACGGGGCGTTCGGAGCCTGTCTCATGAAGTCACCTGACCTGGTTGGCCAGTGTGTCGTGGCGATGCAGGGAGTAACCCCTGTTCCGGTGACGGTCAAGACCAGGATAGGCCTGGATGACCGGGACGACTACGGCTTTGTCCGCGACTTCGTTGGCGTTGTTGCTGCTGCCGGCTGCAAGACCTTCATTCTCCACGCCAGAAAAGCCTACCTCTCCGGGCTCTCACCAAAGGAGAACCGCACGGTACCGCCTCTGCGCTATGACGTTGTCTACCAGCTACGCCGGGATTTTCCCGATCTGCGGCTCATCATCAACGGTGGAATCGATTCCGCGGACGGTGTCCGTCAGCATCTTGCGGCTGGACTCGATGGGGTGATGATCGGGCGCAAGGCCTATGCTGATCCCTGGTGGCTTACCGAACTGGACGCCGCCTTTCTGGTGGCTGATGGACGAGGGGGGCCCCAGAGTCGGGCTGCTGTCGTAGCGGGGATGGTGGATTACGCCCGGCGCGAGTGTCAGTCGGGGACCCGCTTGCACCACATCAGCCGACACCTTCTGGGCCTGTATCATGGCCAGCCTGGCGCCAGGAGCTGGCGGCGGGCCATTACGCTCGGCGCAGCCCGGCCGGATGCGAGTCCGGACGTCTTGCTGTCCGCGCTGGATGAGGTTGGCGAAAATTCTGTTTCAAAGGGAGTCTTGAGCAATGGCTGATGGCGGCACGCCACGCAAACCGACGATGGCGCAACTGGCGGATCTACACGAGACCTACGAGGCGGCGGTGCAGACTCCCGACGCGGAGTGTGAGTACATCGTGGATACCTTTCGCAAGATCCGGGGCAGGGCGCCCCAGAGTCTGCGGGAAGACTTCTGCGGGACCGGCGCCATCGCCTGCGAGTGGGTCCGTGGCGGACCGAGGAGACGCGCCATTGGCGTTGATTTGGATCCTGAGGTGCTGGCCTGGGGGCACGAGCGGCATTTCTCCCGCCTCAAGGAGTCCCAGCAGGAGCGCGTTCAGTTCGTGCGCGGTGACGTGGCCCGAGTGAAGACGGATCCCGTGGATGTCGTTGGGGCGTTTAACTTCAGCTACTGGGTGTTCAAGACCCGGCCAGCCATGCTCCGCTACTTCCGGCGGGTGCGGGAAGCGCTGGAAGCCGACGGCATATTCTTTCTGGATGCCTATGGTGGTTACGAGGCCTACAAGGAGCTGCGCGAGACCACGAAGTGCAAGGGCTTTACCTACGTATGGCACCAGGAGAAGTATTACCCGGTGACCAGTGACATCCTCTGCCATATCGACTTCAGGTTTCCCGACGGATCAAAGATCGAGAAGGCCTTTACCTACGACTGGCGGCTGTGGACGCTTCCTGAGCTTCAGGAGCTCCTGACCGAGGCGGGCTTTAGTCGCGTGACGGTATGGTGGGAAGGTACTGGCAAGGACGGGCGCGGGAATGGCGTGTTTACGCCGGAAACCCGCGGTGAGGCGGACGCGGGCTGGGTGGCCTACCTGATCGCAGAGCGCTGACGATACCCGGGGATTGCTGCGGCTGGCCGTGGCATACTAAGTCCCTGTTTAACATATTGCGAACCGGTGACGTGTGACTGCGGGCTCTGAAAAAACCCTCGCCATTCTGTTTGCCGATGTAGTCGCAAGTACCCACCTCTATGAGGTATTGGGGGATGACCGGGCCCGGGCGACCGTGCAGCAGTGCCTGGCTGTGATGAAGCAGGCGACCGAGCACTACGGCGGCACGGTGATCAAGACGATGGGGGACGAAGTAATGTCTACCTTCCCGTCGGCCGATGATGCGCTGAATGCGGCCAATCAGATGCAGCAGCGGATCACCAATACGATCCGTATAGAGACTGACGACTCTCAGGTGTCCATTCGGATCGGTTGCCATTTCGGCCCCGTCGTGACCGAGGATCGCGACATCTTCGGCGCTGCGGTGCATACGGCCAACCGCATGACCTCCCAGGCCAAGGCAGGCCAGATCCTGACGACCAGTACGCTGGTTGAGCAGCTGACTCCCCAGTGGAAGGCCTTGGTTCGCCAGATCGACGTGGCCACGCCCAAGGGTCAGTCCGACGAAGTGGCGGTCTTTGAGGTGCTCTGGCAGCCCGAAGAGGCGACGAACATGTTGCCTTCAATTGATCCTTCTGCCCGCCCACCGACACCGGCTACCAGGCTCCGCCTGAGGTTTCGCGGCGAGGAGCTGGTAGTGGGTCAGAACGGCAAGGTGCTGATTACGATGGGGCGGGCCGATGAGAATGACGTGGTCATCAAGGGCAACCTGATTTCCCGCGTCCATGCGCGGATTGACGCCGCACGAAATCGCTTCGTGCTTGTCGATGAGAGTACCAACGGGACGTTTGTCCAGCAGGATGCCGGCGAAGAACTCTACGTGCGTCGCGACAGTATGGCCCTGACGGGCAGTGGCGTGATCAGCATGGGAAGAGTCGCTGCGCGCGGCACACCCCTCGCCATCGAGTATCTGGTCGAGGAATAGCCCGGGTCGCTGCGGGTCAGTTCAGGCTACTGACCACTCGCCGATGCTCCGCCAGGAGTTCGCCGGGCAGGTGCGTCCCGAACTCCAGCAGGTAGGTCTCCACTGAGGCCATTTCCTCCCGCCAGGCCTGGGCCTCGACGGCCAGCAACGCATGCATTGCGCCGGGTAGCAGCTCGACACCCTCCATATCGATGTCGCCAGCCTTGGGGAGAAAGCCAATGGGCGTTTCCAGGGCGCCCACTCTGGCCTCGCAGCGGTCGATGATCCACTGGAGTACGCGCAGGTTGTCGCCGAAGCCCGGCCACAGAAAGCGGCCCTGGTCGTCCTGCCGAAACCAGTTGACGTGGAAGATCGCCGGCAACTTGCTTGAGCGTTGCGCAAAGCTCAGCCAGTGCTGCCAGTAGTCACCAAAGTTATAGCCACAGAAGGGCTTCATGGCCATGGGATCCCGACGCGTAACGCCAACGGTCCCCGTGGCTGCTGCTGTGGTTTCCGAGGCGACGCCGGCACCAACGAGGACGCCGTGTTGCCAGCTCTTGGCCTGGTAAACCAGCGGGGCCAGTCCGCGCCGCCGGCCGCCGAATATGATGGCGCTGATAGGCACACCTTTCGGGTCGTCCGCAAGCGGGGAGTAGCTGGGGTTCCGGGGCGCCGAGACCGTGAACCGGGCATTCGGGTGGGCAGCCGGTCCGTTCTTCGGGTCGTAGGGACGGCCCTGCCAGTCGATGGCGGGGCTGCCGCTGCCCTTGCCCTCCCACCAGGGCTCGTTATTGGCCGTCAGCGCGACATTCGTGAAGATCGTATCGCTCTGGATCATCTCGAAGGCGTTCTGATTGGTCTTGGGTCCCGTGCCAGGAACCACGCCGAAATACCCGGATTCCGGATTGATGGCCCGCATCTGGCCTGTCTCATCCAGATGGAGCCAGGCGATGTCGTCGCCCAGTGTCCGAACCTTCCAACCCGATAGTGAAGCGGGAGGAATCAGCATCGCCAGATTGGTCTTGCCGCAGGCCGACGGGAAGGCCGCGGCCAGGTTGTGCTTCTCGCCGGTTGGGCTCTCGATCTCCACGAGCAGCATGTGCTCCGCCAGCCAGCCTTCCTTCTGGGCTTGCCAGCTGGCAATACGCAGAGCGTGACACTTCTTGCCGAGCAGGGCATTGCCGCCGTAGCCCGAGCCGAAGCTCTGGATCAGCAGTTCGTCAGGAAAGTGCATGATGAATCGACTGTTGGGATCAAGAGTGCCAGTGGAATGCAGGCCACGGACGAACTTGTTGTCCCGTTCTATGCGCTGGAGGGCTGCACTGCCCATGCGGGTCATCAGCCGCATGTTGGCTGCGACGTAGGCGCTGTCGGTAATCTCGACACCGCAGCGGGCGTAGGGTGACTCGATAGGGCCCATGCAGTACGGCACCACGTAGAGGGTCCGCCCCTGCATCGCACCTGCAAAAAGACGGTCCATCTTCTCGTGGGCTTCTGCCGGAGTCATCCAGTTGTTGTTCGGGCCTGCCGCATCCCGGGTGGGTGTGCAGACGAAGGTCAGGTGCTCAACGCGTGCCACGTCGGACGGGTTGGAGCGGTGCAGGTAGCAGTTGGGATAAGTCTTCGGGTTCAGCGGCAGGAGGTCCCCTGAGACGACCATCTGGTCAAGAAGCATCCGGTACTCGGCATCCGACCCGTCACACCAGTGGATGGAGGCGGGTTTCGTGAGGGCTTCTACGTCCCGCACCCAGCCCTGAAGCGCTGCGTTACTCGTCGTCATTGGATGTCCTTGTAAGATGACCGTCGCCAGGTGTCCGTCCGGCGAAGGGGCCTCATTATACAGATAGGTCTGCGTCGGTCAGAGGGCATGATGAATCGGGCACAGGGATTGCTGACCTCTGTCAACATATGCTGGCAACCGGCGGGCCAATGGGGCTGGCGCCGGCTCCGGAACTGAGGATTAGACAATCCATCCCCCGCACTTTACTTGTCTCGCCATCGAAACCGCGACGGACCTGCCGAGTATTGCCCTGCTGCGGGGTGATGTGCTGGCGATTCGCGAGGCCCACGGTATGCAGGCGCCGTCCCGGACCGTGTACCAGTGGGTCCAGGAGTTGCTTGCTGAGACCGGGACATCGCTCAGCGAACTCGACTGCATTGCGTTTGGCGCGGGCCCGGGCAGTTTCACCGGCGTCCGTGTGGCAGTGGCACTCGCCCAGGGCCTTGGTTATTCCACGGGACTACCCTTGTGTCCGGTTTCAACACTTGCAGCGCTCGCTGCAGGCGCACTGCGAAACTCGGTCGCAGATGCCGCAGTCTGCTGTCTTGATGCCCGGCTCGGCGAGGTCTACTTTGGTGCCTATCGACGTGATCCGGAGGAGGTGGTGGTGGCCATTACCGATGATGTCTTGCTGAAGCCTGAAGACGTGGTCCTGCCGGATGCGGGTTCCTTTCTTGCGGTCGGCGCGGGCTGGGCTACCTATCCGCAGATAACTGCGCGTTTTCAGTCTCTCATTATTGGGTGCGCTGCTGACTGTCTACCATCGGCCGCCGACATTGCCCGACTCGCCAGGCCCCGCTTTTTTCGCGGTAATCTGGTCACGTCTGCGGCCGCACAGCCCAATTACCTGCGTGAGCGGGTTGCCTCGCCCCGTGAAGCTGACTGACTGAAAGGATCAAGCCTTGAACGTGCGCATTGCCAACGCCCTGGGAGTCCTGGCCTGTGCTGGCCTGATGGCTTACGCGCTTTACGCGCAGCACGGGCTTGGCCTGGAGCCCTGTCCGCTGTGCATCCTGCAGCGCCTGGCCGTGATTGCACTCGGCTGCATCTTTCTGGTGGCTGCACTTCACCCGGCCGGCATGCTGGGCCGACGCGCCTATGCGGTCCTGCTGGGGCTGGTGGCCCTGCTTGGCAGTGGGGTGGCTGGCCGTCATGTGTGGCTCACCACGCTGCCGCCGGAGCGCGTTCCAGCGTGCGGTCCGGGCCTCGACTTTATGCTCGAATCGTTTCCCCTGAGTGAGGCACTGGGTATGGTGCTGTCCGGCTCAGGGGAATGCGCCAAGGTCACCTGGCGGCTGCTGGGACTCGGCATGCCTGCCTGGGTCCTCATTGCCCTGGTCAGTCTGGGGACCTTCGGGGTTGTCTGGAACTGGGCCCGCCCGACGAGCCACCCCGTATCCCGGGATTCGCGAGAATCAGCCTAGCAGCCGGTCGAGTATGTCCCGGTAGATGTCCCGCATGACCACGATATCCGTGACCGTGATCTCTTCGTTGGGTTTGTGAATGGTGGCGTTCACCGCCCCAAACTCCACAACGTGGGTACCGCTCGGGGCGATGAAACGCCCGTCCGATGTCCCCCCGCCGGTAGAGAGCACGGGCACGACACCGGTCAACTTCGTGACCGCGGCAGCCACGGTGTCGATCAATTTCCCTGGAGGGGTGAGGAAGGGTTCGCCGGAGAGGTGCCACACCAGCGTGTAGTCGAGCTTGTGGTCCTGCAATACCGACTCAACATGACTGCGGAGCTGGAGGTGAGTCCAGACAGTTGAGTAGCGAATATTGAAACGTGCGGATAGAGATCCCGGAGTTACGTTGACGGCGTCGCCGTTGCTTTCGAGTCTGACCATCTGGAAGCTTGAGGGCGGAAAGGATTCGTTGCCGTCGTCCAAAGGCTGGCTATAGAGCGCGGTCAGCACTGGCGCAAAGGCCCGGATAGGATTGCGTGCCAGCTGGGGATAGGCCACATGGCCGGCGAGGCCGTGAACTGTCAGGGTGCCGCTGAGCGATCCCCGACGTCCGATTCGTATGGTGTCGCCCAGTCTCTTCTCCGATGAGGGTTCGCCAATGACGCACCAGTCCAGTCGCTCCCCCCGCTCCTCGAGGACCTGCATCATCCGTTTGGTGCCGTCCTGGGCTTTCCCTTCTTCGTCACTGGTGATCAGGAAGGCAATGGAGCCTCGGTGATCAGGACGGGCTGCCACAAAGCCGGTTGCGGCATCCACCATCGCTGCGAGGCCGGCTTTCATGTCGGCCGCTCCGCGACCGTAGAGCTTGCCATTCCGTACTTCCGGCACGAAGGGATCTGACTGCCACTCCTCCCGGGATCCCTCGGGGACGACATCGGTATGACCGGCGAAACAGAGGACTGGGGCCGAGGTGCCGCGCCGGGCCCAGAGATTTGTCACCTCTCCGAACTGGTGTACTTCCACGGTAAACCCGGCCGCACGGAGGCGGACGGCGAGCAGTTCCTGGCACCCGGCGTCATCGGGGGTGACCGATGGCCGTTGAATCAGATCACAGGTAAAGGCAAGAGTTTCTTCCATAACTAGTCCGCTGGCCTCAGTCGCTACGCAGAAGTTCGTTCAGGGACACCTTGGCCCGGGTCTTTGCATCCACCCGTTTGACGATGACAGCACAGTAGAGCTGGCAACGGCCGCTGTCAGAGGGGAGGGTGCCTGAAACGACTACAGCACCAGCGGGTACCCGCCCATAGAGCACCTCGTCCCTGGCGCGATCATAAATGCGCGTGCTCTGGCCAATGAACACGCCCATGGAGATCACGGCGCCTTCCTCGACGACCACGCCTTCGACGATCTCCGAGCGTGCGCCGATGAAGCAGTTGTCCTCAATGATGGTGGGTCCGGCCTGGACTGGCTCAAGGACGCCGCCTATGCCGACACCGCCGGAAAGATGAACGTTCCGCCCGATCTGGGCGCAGCTGCCAACCGTAGCCCAGGTGTCCACCATCGTGCCGCTGTCCACGTAGGCACCGATGTTCACGAAGGAGGGCATCAGTACTACGCTGCTGGCGACGTAAGCGCCATGCCGGACGATAGCGCCCGGTACGACCCGCGTGCCGGCGCTCGCGAATTTTTCCGCAGTCCAGTCCTGGTACTTCAGGGGAAGCTTGTCGTAGTAGTCAGTGAGCCCGGCGGGCATCCGCATGCTTCGCTCGATGCCGAAATGCAGAAGCACTGCTTTCTTCAGCCACTGATTGACCACCCATCCCTCGTGGGTCTTCTCGGCGACACGCGCCTTGCCCGTGTCCAGCAACCCGATGGCCATCGAGACTGCTGCCCGCAGTTCGGGGCTGGCCGACGGGAGATCCAGCGAGGATCGCTGTTCAAATGCTGCTTCGATAATGGTCTGGCTGGCGGATTGGTTCACAGATGATGTCCGGTGTAAGTCGGTGCAAATGGCCCCTGCACTCAGGCAGCGCTGTCCAGCGCCTGAGTAACGGCCTGCTTCAGAACCTCGCAGGCTTCCGGCGTTAGCGGTGCGCCGGCGGTATCGGTCACATAGAAGACATCCTCGGCGCGTTCCCCGACAGTCAGGATCTTCGCTGCCTGAATTCCGACGCGGTGACTACGCAAGACCTGTCCGACCTGACAGAGCAGTCCGGGACGATCGCCCGCAACGATCTCCATCACTGTCCGATCGTTGGTTTCATCCGTCGCGAAGCCCACGTGCGTCGGTGTGGAAAACATCCGGACCTGGCGCGGAGGGCGACGGGTGACCCGCAGTGCCTTGTCCTCGCCAGCGGTGACGGCCTGCTCCAGGCGACGCAGTATCTGCTCGCGGCGGTCTTCGTCCCGCGCCTGCTCGCCCCCACTCTCCAGCACTACATAGGTGGAAAGGCTGAAGCCATTGCCAAGCCGAATAATGCGGGCATCAGCGATGTTCAGGCCGAGTTCGTCGAGCACGGCTGTGGCCGTCGCAAAGGTCGATCTGTCCTGCGGGGCGTACACAACAACCGAGGTTCCAGCACCGGACTCATCGTCCTGTACCCCGACAAGTACCCGTCGTCCCTCATCTTCCCGCGCTGCCAGCAGTCGGGTGTGCCAGGCAATCTCCTCTGGCCGGCAGCGGAGAAAGTAGTCGTCACCCAGTTCAGACCACAGTGCGTCGATCCGGAATTCCGGGACGCCAGCCAGGTCCGGCAGGGTGCGGGCCGCTATCTTGCGCTCGCTGATGAGTTCGTCTCTGTCTATTGGCTTCTCAAGGCCCCGCCGGAGGGCCCGCTTGGCCTGATTGTAGAGTTCGGCGAAGAGCTGGGCCTTCCAGGAATTCCAGAGCTTCGGGTTAGTGCCCCGCACGTCCGCCACAGTGAGGAGGTAGAGGTAGTCCAGATGGACTTCGTCGCCAATCTGGCTGGCAAACTCGCGGATGACGGCAGGGTCACTGATGTCACGCTTCTGGGCGGTCAGGGAAAGCAGCAGGTGCTTGCGCACCAGCCATGCCACCAGGCGCGCGTCGTAGCGGCTCATCCCATGTTCAAGGACGAATGATTCGGCATCCAGGGCGCCGAGTTCGGAGTGGTCGCCCCCGCGACCCTTGGCAATGTCGTGGAAAAGCCCGGCGAGATAGGCCAGTTCCGGCGTCGGCAGGCCCTGCATGATTTCCGAGCAGCGGGGAAACTCGTGGTTGTACCGGTCCAGCGCAAAGCGCCGGAGATTGCTGACCACAAAAAGAGTGTGTTCGTCCACGGTGTAGGCGTGGAAGAGGTCGTACTGCATGCGGCCGACAATGCGGCCAAAGGCTGGCACGTAGCAGCCAAGAACCCCGTAGCGATTCATCCGCCGGAGTTCGTGGGTAACGCCTTCCTTGGCCCGGAGGATTTGCAGAAACAGGCGATGGTTTCTCGGGTCCTGGCGAAATTCGTCGTCGATAAGGTTGAGGCTGCGACGAATCAGGGAGATCGTGGCTGCACTGACGCCTTTGAGTTCCGGTCGCTGTTGCAGCAGGAGGAACAACTCAAGGAGCGCGGAGGGCGCACGGTCGAAGGCGCCATCGTCAGCCACCTGCAGGAAGCCGTTATGCACGCTGAAGTGTTCGTTCAGCGGCTCCACTTCTGCATTGGGGTCGTTGAGGATTGCCTCCTGGAACTGCTGCAGCAGCATCTCGTTCAGGCGACTAAGGTCCATGACGGTGCGGTAGTAGCGCTGCATGAACTGCTCGACCGCGAGCATGTAGGAAGCGTCCTGGTAGCCGAATAGCTGGGCAATCCGGCTCTGGTGGTCGAAGAGCAGCCGATCCTCATGGCGTCCGGTGAGGAGGTGCAGGGCAAAACGAATCCGCCACAGGAATTCGCGGCCCTGGAGGAGGAGTCGTAGTTCGGGAGGGCTCAGGAAGCCGCGGCTGACCAGGTACTCCAGGTCGCCCCGGCCGTACTCCCGAAGCGCGACCCAGCTGATGGTCTGAATGTCCCTCAGGCCGCCCGGACTGCCTTTCACATCAGGTTCCAGGTTGTAGGCGGAGTCGTCGTAGCGGTGGTGGCGGCCTTGCTGCTCGCGGATCTTCCCTTCAAAGAAGGGCCGCGATGGCCAGATCTTTCCGGGGGCGATCGCAGCCTGCATCTCCCACAGGAGTTCCTCCGGACCCAGCAGCAGTCGGGCTTCCATGAGGGTAGTAACGACGGTCAGATCTTCGCCCGCATCCTGGCCGCACTCGACAGCGCTCCGGACACTGTGGCGGATCTCGATTCCGGCGTCCCAGAGCAGCGTCAGGAAAGCCGAGAGGCTGTCGGGGGACAGCGGGACCGGTCGGCTTGGTGTAAGGACCAGCAGATCCACGTCAGAGTAGGGGTGCAGTTCACCACGGCCATAGCCGCCCACCGCCACTAGAGAGCATTCGGCATGTTCGGTACCTGCCGCGCGCCTCCAGGCCTCACACACCACAAGGTCCATCAGCGCCGCCCGGTCGGCGACCAGTCGTCCGGCAGACTCGCCAGCCAGAAAGCGTTGCTTGAGGGCCGCGTTACCGGCGCTCAGTCCGGACTTCATGGCCGGCACTGCGTCACCGGCTGTCTGCAGCAGGCGGCGCACTGCTGCCCAATCAAAGGTGGTGCCGTCCTGCTGGAGCACGCTCGCGGCGAGTTCTCTGGCCTCATCCGAAAGGGTGAGTGCCGGACTGATTACCGCATTCATGTTCGTTCGTCAGCGCCCAGGGTCAGTACCTCGCAGCCGTCCCTGGTGATCAGGATGGTGTGTTCCCACTGGGCTGACAGCGAGTGATCGCGGGTCACCACCGTCCAGCCATCGGGTAGCAGGCGAACGTGACGCTTGCCTACATTCACCATTGGTTCGATGGTGAAGGTGAGTCCTTCCCGTAACTCCAACCCCGTCCCGGGTTCCCCGTAGTGCAGTACCTGGGGATCCTCGTGAAAGATTCTGCCGATGCCGTGACCGCAGTACTCCCGGACGACGCTGAAGCCCTGAGCCTCCACGTACTGCTGGATTGCGTGGCCGATGTCACCGAGGCGATTTCCAGGGCGTGCCTGGGCGATACCCAGCCAGAGCGCCTCACGGCTCACGCGCACCACGCGCTCGCCCTGAATCGTGGCCTTGCCCACTGAGAACATTCGGCTGCTATCCCCATGGAAGCCGTCCTTGATCACGGTGATGTCCACGTTGATCAGGTCTCCCAGCCGGAGTGTCTTGGCGCTGGGAATGCCATGGCAGACAACGTGATTCACCGACGTGCAGATGGACTTCGGGAATCCCCGGTAGTTCAGGGGGGCGGGGATGGCCTGCTGGACGTCCACGATGTAGTCGTGGCAGATCTGGTTCAGTTCGTCGGTGGTCACCCCCGGCTGGATGTAAGGGCCTATCATGTCCAGCACGGCGGCGGTCAGGCGCCCGGCTTCCCGCATCGCGTCCTGCTCGGCCGGGCTCTTGATCGTTATGCTCATCCGTAACCTGATGCCGGCCCGCGGGCTGTTTCCAGCGGGCCCCGGGGGGACGGGTCTCCGTTGTGACCCTCAACCCCGTATGGTATAAAGCGCGCGCCCTAGAGGCAACGAAATCCACACGCGTTCCGTCACATCTGGCTGGGTGCCTTCTTCCGTTTCGGGGGTCGGTTGCCAGATGGGGACCGCGGCGGCCCTAACCCGATACGAGGCTCGATCCTCAAAGGAGATCCCATGACTGACGTAAGCATGCGCCAGATGCTGGAGGCCGGTGTGCATTTTGGCCACCAGACCCGGTACTGGAACCCCAAGATGAGTCCCTACATCTTTGGTGCCCGGAATAACATCCACATCATCAACCTGGAGCACACGGTTCCGCTGTTCCGCAAGGCGACCGCCTTTATCCGGTCACTCGCGGCGGATGGTGGCCGTATCCTGTTCGTGGGGACTAAGCGGTCCGCCCAGGACTCCGTGAAGGCCCAGGCCGCGCGCTGCGGCATGCCCCATGTTACCCACCGCTGGCTCGGCGGCACGCTGACCAACTTCAAGACAGTCAAGCAGTCCATCAAGCGGCTTGAAGACCTCGACGCGATGGAGCAGGACGGCCGCTTCGGCAAACTGACCAAGAAGGAAGTTCTGGACCGACGCCGGGAGCGCGAGAAGCTGGAGCGCAGCCTTGGTGGAGTTAAGTCCATGGCTGCTTTGCCTGACGCTATCTTCGTGATTGATGTTGGCCACGAAAAGATTGCCGTGCATGAGGCCAACAAGCTGGGTATTCCTGTTATCGGTATCGTGGATACCAACTCGTCGCCCGACGGCGTGCAGTACATGGTGCCCGGCAATGATGACGCGATGCGGGCGGCTGAGCTCTACGCAATGGCCGTCGCCGATGCCGTAATCGAGGGTCAGGCATCCATTCCGGCGATCCCCATGGGCGAAGATGACTTCGTCGAGCTGGATGCTGAAGGCCGGCCGAAGTCCTCCCCGGAGGGCCGGCGGCCCGCAGCGGCCAAGCGTCCCCCGCGTAAGCCGGCGGCTGCTGCTGTTCCCGCCCGAGCACGTGCTGCCAAGGGCGCAGCTGGTGCCGGGTCCGACACTGAGGCGCCTGCTGGCGATGCCGACGTGGCTGACCCCGCCGGCACCTCTGGCGCCTGAACGGGAGACGCACATGGCGATAGCAGCAAACCTCGTCAAGGACCTCCGTGACCGGACCGGTGCCGGCATGATGGAGTGCAAGAAGGCCCTGGTGGATTCGGGCGGTGACATCGAAGCCGCTCTGGAACTGTTGCGGACTCGCGGCCAGGCCAAGGCCGAGAAGAAGGCTGGTCGTATCGCCGCTGAGGGTCAGATTCTCATGGCTGCGAGCCCCGGCAAGGACGTTACGGTCATCCTCGAAGTCAATTGCGAAACTGACTTTGTGGCCAAGGATGAGAACTTCCAGCGCTTCGCCCAGGCCGCCACGCAGCTTGCTGCTGCCCGGCAACCCGACAGCGTGGCCGCCCTTATGGGCCTGCAGCTTCCCGACGGCCAGACCCTGGAGAATGCCAGGCTCGATCTCGTGGCCAAGGTTGGCGAAAACATCAGTGTGCGCAGGTTTGAATACGTTCGTCCGGTCGGCAAGCTGAGTGGCTACTTCCATGGCACCCGGATCGGGGTCCTGGTGGACGTAGAGGGCGCCGATGGAGATCTGGGCAAGGACCTTGCAATGCATATTGCGGCCAGCAATCCCCGCTACCTGTCTCCGGATGAAGTGCCGGAGTCTCTGCGAGCGAGTGAGCGTCGTATTCTCACTGAGCAGGCCGCCGGGGAAGGTAAGCCACCAGAGATCGTCGCAAAGATGGTGGAGGGCCGCTTGCGCAAGTACCTGAATGAAGTTGCGCTGGTTGGTCAGCCGTTCGTTAAGGACCCGGACATGTCCATAGGCAAGCTGCTGAAGGACCGGGGCGCCCGCGTCCACCGGTTTGTGCGGCTTGAGGTCGGCGAAGGTATCGAGAAGAAGACCGAGAACATCGCCGAGGCTGTCGCAGCGATGCATTCTCAGGGGTGAGTCGGTCCGGGGTGTTCCCGGACCCCGATCACCAGGTCCGGGTCTCCCCAAGGGAGACGATGCGGTGGCGGGCAAATCCGGTAGTATTCGCCCACCTGAAAGGCTGGCACCAACCCAGTCACCCGTGGTTTCTTGTATGAAAGATGCACGTCTGACCTACCGGCGCATCCTGCTGAAACTTAGCGGCGAAGCGCTTATGGGCAAAGGTGACTATGGTATTGATCCGGACGTTCTGACCCGGATCGCCGGAGAGTTGAAAGAAGTCCGGGCCCTCGGCGTCCAGGTCGGCATTGTCATCGGCGGCGGCAACATCTTTCGTGGCGCGGGACTCGCCAGGGCAGGAATGGACCGCGTCACGGGCGACCACATGGGTATGCTGGCGACCGTGATCAACGCGCTTGCCCTGCAGGATGCCCTCGAGCGTGTGGGTACCTTTGCCCGCGTGATGTCAGCCCTGCAGATTCATGAAGTCAGCGAGGACTACATCCGCCGGCGGGCCATACGGCACCTGGAGAAGGGCAGAGTCACGATCTTTGCAGCCGGAACTGGTAATCCATTCTTTACCACTGACACAGCAGCCGCACTCCGGGCCATCGAAGTCGGCGCAGACATTCTTGCCAAGGGCACCAAGGTCGACGGTGTCTACACGGCCGATCCCCACAAAGATCCCCAGGCCAGGCGCTATGACCGTCTCACCTTTGATCGCGTCATAAACGACAAACTGAACGTCATGGATACCACGGCCGTAGTGATGTGCCGCGAGAACAGCGTGCCCATCCGGGTGTTCAACCTGCAGGTGGCTGGTGAACTGGTCCGGCTCGCCCAGGGCGAGGACGTCGGCACGCTGGTAACGGGCTAGGCTGGAGCGGAGGGGCTGTGATCAACGAAATTCGTCAGGACGCAGAACAGCGGATGGCCAAATGCGTCACAGCAATGGGCCAGGCGTTACGTAAACTCCGTACGGGCAGGGCAAGCCCCAGCCTGTTGGAGCATCTGATGGTTGAGTATTACGGGAGCACCGTGCCCCTGTCCCAAACCGCCAATATCTCTGTGGAGGATGCCCGGACCCTTACGGTTACGCCTTGGGAGAAGGGTATGGTCGGTGTCATCGAGAAGGCCATCATGGGCGCCAATCTCGGGTTTACTCCAGTGACTGCCGGTACCGTGATTCGGGTGCCCCTGCCCGTGCTCACTGAGGAGCGGCGCCGCGACCTGGCCAAGCTCGTCAAGCAGGAGGCCGAATTGGGTCGTGTGGCTATCCGTAATGTGAGGCGGGACGCCATGACTGACCTGAAGGAAGCGCTGAAAGAAAAGTTGATTAACGAAGATCTCGAGCGGCAGGGTGCTCAGCAGATTCAGGATGTCACCGACAAGTACGTGGCAGAAGTCGACAGAATCTCTGAGGAAAAACAAAAAGAAGTCATGGAGTTCTAGTTGTTATCTGGCGCAGCACCAAGGATGGAGGCTTCATGAACAGCGGTGGAAGCGTTCGGCCAGTCAGGCCTACCCACGTTGCGATCATCATGGATGGAAACGGCCGGTGGGCGACCGCGAACGGTAAGCCCCGTCATGCTGGACACCGGGCTGGGGTTAAATCAGCTCGCCAGGTGGTTGAGGCCTGCGCGGAGTCCGACGTCAAGGTTCTGACTCTGTTTGCTTTCAGCAGTGAGAACTGGAAACGCCCGCCCAGTGAGGTGGATGCCCTGATGCGCTTGTTTGTCGAGGTGCTCCAGCGCGAAGTGGACACCCTCCACGATAACGGCATACAGCTGCGCTTTATTGGCAACCGCGATAGTCTCCCGACTATCCTGCGCAAGCGCATGGCCGACGCCGAGGCGCGTACTGCAGGAAATTCCCGCATGACGCTGGTGCTGGCCGTGGCCTACGGCGGCCAGTGGGACATTGTTCAGGCCATGCGACGGATCAGCCAGAAGGTCCGTTCCGGGGATCTGGACCCTGCGGACATCGACGAAGCTCTGATTGCCCGCCATCGCGCCTTGGCTGGGCTGCCATCCCCTGATCTGCTCATCCGGACGGGTGGGGAGCAGCGGGTCAGCAACTTCCTGCTCTGGGATCTTGCCTATACGGAACTCTGTTTTACGGATACCTTGTGGCCGGACTTCGGTCGGGACCAGATTGCCGATGCCCTTGAGTTTTTCAGTCAGCGACAACGCCGTTTCGGACGAACTGGTGATCAGCTTGAGGCTGTTGCCGACTGAGGGTCTTCCCATTTCAGCGGGGTCGCAGTAGGCCATGAGCCAGTTGGCGCAGCGCGTATTGACGGCGATTCCCTTGCTGATAGGTCTCCTCCTGCTGTTGTTCGTAGCGCCCCTCCGGGTGGCCGTCTGGGTTACTGCGGCGGTGATGGTCTTGGGCGCTTTCGAATGGGCAGCATTTATCGGGCTGCGCGCCTTCCCCGCCCGAGCTGCCTGTGGCGCCGGCATGGCCCTGCTGCTGGCCGGTGCCGGCTGGCTGGTTCCTGAAGTCGTGAGCTTGCCCCTGCTCCTCTGGGCGGCGCTGGTGTGGTGGGCCATAGCCCTCCTCTGGATTCTTCGCTACCCAACAGCCATACCGCCGGTCGCGGCCGCCGTCTCCGGGGTGCTGGTGCTGGTCCCGTCCTGGCTGGCCATGGTTGCCATCCTGCGTGTCCCGTCCCAGGGACCCGCCCTGGCATTACTGGCCCTGAGCATCATCTTCGCCGCAGATATCGGGGCCTACTTCGCAGGCCGTCGCTTTGGGCGGGTCCAGCTTGCTCCTCAGGTAAGCCCTGGAAAGACCTGGGAGGGTCTCATTGGTGGGGTCCTTCTGGCCGCAGTCGTTGCCGGGGCAGGTGGCTTGCTGCTCGGTCTGTCGCCCGGCGTCATGGTCCCGGTTGGGCTTGGAGTCGCCGCTTTGTCCGTAGTGGGGGACCTCACGGAAAGCATGTTCAAGCGCAGCGTGGGCGCCAAGGACAGTGGCCAGCTGATCCCGGGTCATGGAGGGGTCCTGGACCGGATCGATAGCATCACGGCAGCCATGCCATTCTTTGCGCTGGCCTTGTCGTGGCTGGGTTTGTCAACCGGGTAGTCGATGCGGCACCGCTGCCAAAGCTCTGCAAGGCAAGGTCTTGCGTAATGCCTTAAGATTCGCCGCATGTCACAGGTCCTCACCTCCCTCCTGGCGTTCGTCATCGCCATAGGCCTGCTCGTCGCTATCCACGAGTACGGTCACTACATTGTGGCCCGGTTGCTGGGCGTGAAGGTCCTGCGCTACTCGATTGGTTTCGGTAACGTGCTCTGGTCGCGGCGGTCCGGTCCTGATCAGACGGAGTACTGCCTGTCGGCTATTCCCCTGGGTGGCTACGTAAAACTGCTTGACGAGCGCGACTGTGCGGTGACTTTTGCCGAGCGTGGCCGCGCGTTCAACCGTCAGTCTGCGGCCGCGCGTATCGCGATCCTCGTGGCCGGGCCCGCCTTCAATCTACTGTTCGCCATCCTCGCTTACACCGTGATGTTCATGAGCGGCGTCCCGGGCATGAAGCCCGTCGTCGGTCCTGTGGAGCCTTTGTCCCTCGCCGCGGCAGCCGGCCTGCGGGAAGGCGACACGATCGTCGCCGTCGGTGAGCGTCCTGTGTTGACCTGGGAGGCGGCCACGTTAGCAATGCTCGACGGTATGCTCGCCGATGGTTCCATCCGCCTTGCGGTTGCGGATGGTTCTGGCGATGAGCGCGCGCTGGTTCTGCGCACGGCTGGGCGGGAATCCGAGCTCACGGAGCCTGGCCAGCTCTTCCCGAAGCTGGGATTGCGGCCCTGGGCCCCGGAGCCGGAACCCGTCATTGGCGAACTGACGCCGGGCGGACCGGCGGAAACGGGCGGCATGCTGCCCGGGGACCGGATCCTGCTCGCCGGTAGTCAGTCTGTCTCCACCTGGTCGGAGTGGGTCCGGATTGTGCGGGGTATGCCAGGCCAGCAGCTGAAGGTCACTGTCCGTCGGGGCGAAAGCGAGCTGCGTCTGTCCCTCGAGGTTGCAGCCGAAGATACCGCAGCGGGTCAGATCGGGCGTATCGGGGCGGCCGTCAGCCTGCCGCCAGACCTGCTGGCCGGTATGCGCGCCGAGGAGCGCTATGGGCCTGTTGAGGCGTTGGCACGTGCCACAGCGAAGACCTGGGAAATGAGCGCTCTGACTCTGCATATGATCTGGCGAATGATCGTTGGCGACGTTTCGCCGAAGAACATCAGTGGCCCCATAAATATCGCCCAGTACGCGGGCCTCAGCGCCACTATCGGTGCAGCCGCCTTTCTCAGTTTCCTGGCTATCGTGAGCATCAGCCTGGGAGTGCTCAACCTGCTGCCCATACCCATGCTGGATGGAGGCCAGATTGTCTACACGCTGGCTGAGACCGTGAAGGGCGGCCCCTTGTCGGAGCGAGCGCAGATGATCGGCCAGCAGATCGGCATTGGATTCCTTCTGGTGCTGATGAGCTTTGCCTTCTACAACGACATTTCGCGACTCATTGGCTGACCGTCCCATGAATATCCTAGCGGCGCTGAGGGGTCCCGTCCGTAGTCTTGTGGCTGGCTTTCTCCTGGCTGTCTGCTCACTGGCCACCAGCGGAGCGTTTGCCCAGGAGGATGCTTTTGTCGTCAGGAGCATTCGTGTGGAAGGCCTGCAGCGCATTGCCGAGGGCACTGTCTTTAACTATCTCCCGGTGAACATTGGTGATCGGGTCGACGCCAACCGAATCCGCGAGGCTATCCGGGCCGTCTATGGGACCGGCTTCTTCCGGGACGTCGAGATTCGCCGGGACGATAGCGCTCTCGTCGTGGTCGTCGCCGAGCGCCCGTCAATTGCGGACTTCACCATTACCGGCAACAAGGACATCAAGACGGAGGACCTTCAGGAGCCGCTCTCGCGTATAGGCCTGAAGAGGGGGAAGACTTTCAGTCAGTCGGTCCTGGATGAGGTAGAGCAGTCACTGACCGACCAGTACTTCAGTCGCGGAAAGTACGCTGCGTCTGTCAAGGCTGAGGTCAAAGACTTGCCCGACAACAAGGTCGATGTGGTGATTACCATCAAGGAAGGTGACCGGGCTCGTATCAGGCAGATCAATCTCGTCGGCAACCGCAGCTTTTCGGACGAGGATCTTCTTGAGCGCTTTGAGCTCAAGACTCCAACCTGGCTGTCTTGGCTCCGTCAGGATGACCGGTATTCCCGAGAAGCCCTGTCCGGCGATCTGGAGAAGCTGCGGTCCTTTTACATGGACCGGGGTTTCGCGGACTTTGGCGTTGAGTCAACCCAGGTCGCAATTTCGCCCGATAAGCGGGATATCTTCATCACGATCAATCTGCTGGAGGGCGAGCGTTACAAGGTCAGCGATGTACGTCTTGGTGGCGATCTGGTGCTGCAGGAAGCGCAGCTGAATCCCTATGTGCAGGTCAAGCCCGGGCAGACCTACTCCCAGCAACTCGTGACCCAGAGCGCTGATCTGATTCGCCTGCGTCTCTCGGAGGAGGGTTATGCTTTTGCCACCGTTGAGCCGGTTTCTGACCTGGACCGCGACGCAAAGACCGTCGCCATAACGCTCTACGTGGAGCCCAAGAACCGGGTTTATGTTCGCCGGATCAACTTCAACGGTACGGCAGCCGTCAACGACGAGGTTTTCCGCCGCGAAATGCGCCAGCTTGAGGATGGCTATCTGTCCAACAGCCGGCTGGAGCGGTCCAAGATCCGTCTGCAGCGCCTGCCGTACATCGAGAAGGTTGAGGCCACCACCAATCCGGTTGCGGGAACACCAGATCTTGTCGATCTGGATTTCGATATCACCGAGGGCCTCCCCGGCCAGTTTGGTGGCGGCGTGGGCTACTCCGCCGCTCAGAACCTGATACTGAACGCCAACTTCGTCCATACCAACTTCCTGGGTACCGGCAATCGTATTCAGGCTGATGTCAACACTGGTGAGTTCCGGACAGTCTACGGGGTGTCCTATACCGATCCCTACACCACGATCAATGAGGTCAGTCGAACGATCAGCCTGGCCTATCGGGACATCACTGCGTTCACTTCCGAGGCCTCCGATTTCTCTACCAAGACAATTTCTGCGTCCGTCGAGTACAGCTATCCGATCACCGAGTTGCAGCGGATTATTTTTGGTGGAACCTGGCAAAGCGCGGAGCTGCTGTCGAACAGCAGTAGCAGTCTTCAGGCGCAGGACTGGGTAAAGAGCAACGGCAACAGCGATACCAGCATTTTCAATGGCGGCGCCATCTATACGACGGACTTTGACACCTTTGAATTGCTGGGCGGCTGGGTCTACGACAGTCGGAATCGCGGGCTCTTTGCGGATCGCGGCGCCCGCCACAGGCTGGTGGCAAATGTCACTGTCCCCGGCAGCGACGTTGAGTACCTCACCATCAACTACAACTATCAGCAGTACTGGCCCATAAACCGCTGGGCCACGATGCTTTTTAATGTCGATCTCGGCTACGGTACTGCTTTGGGTGATACCACCTCCCTTCCGCCCTATAAGAACTACTTCGCGGGTGGTCCGGACACCATCCGGGGCTTCGAGGAGAATTCTCTGGGGCCGATTGATACTCTGGGCAACCCCTACGGCGGGGATACGCTGGTCGCGGCCCAGACCGAGTTCCTGCTGCCCATCCCGGAGAAGTGGCAGTTCAAGGCCCGATTCTCCCTCTTTTACGATATTGGTAACGTATTCTCCCTCGGCGATGTGGAGTTTTTTGACAAGCCACCAGGATTTACGCCGATCAACTATGATTTCAGCCCCGGACAGCTGAAACAGTCCTACGGTATTGCTGCCCAGTGGCTGGCACCTCTGGGTCTGTTCCGCTTCAGTTATGCCTTTCCCGTCAACTCCGAGGGCGGTACCAATAGTGTGTTTTGTCCGGAACCTGTACCCCAGGGGTGTGTGCCTACAGACGGGACCTACGGGGACGACACGGCGCGGTTCCAGTTTTCAATCGGCGGTGCCTTCTAATGGTGGCCGCCACGGTTTAGTCAACGGCCGGCCTTCGGGCTTGGGCCACTTTTAAAGCAAGGGAAAGAGATGTTGCACGTAAAGAGACTTGGTCAGTTGGTTGTCATCCTGGCATCGGTGATGCTGGTCCTGCCGTCGATCGCGCAGGCCCAGACAGCCAAGGCACTGAAGATTGGTTACGTTAACGTGCAGCGACTGCTCATTGAGTCACCCCAGGCGAACGCGGCCAACCGGGCCCTTGAGAACGAGTTCGCACCCCGCCAGAGAGACCTCCTCGCCAAACAGAAGTCATTCAAGGACCGGGCGGACAAGTTCCAGAAGGACGGTGCGGTCATGGGAGCGGACGAGCGCCGCAATGCCGAGAATGACCTCCGCAGAGACGAGCGGGAGTTGGCTCGGCAGGTGGAAGAGTTGAGGGAGGACCTCAATAACCGGAAAAACGAGGAACTCGGCAAGCTGCGGATCGATGTGCTCCGAGAGATCGAGGGCTTTTCGAAGCAAGGCGGCTTTGACCTCATTCTCACGGATGCTCTCTATGTTGCGCCGTCGCTGGATGTCACCGCGCAGGTGCTGCAGGGTTTGCAGAGCCGGAACGGCGCGCCGAAGGCCCCCGCGAAGCCCTGATCATCCGGTAGTCATGGCCGCGGAGTCTGGTCGTGCCGGCTTGTGTGGTAGGGGACAGCACGTCGTAGCGGGTCGGTCAGCCACGAAGCCGGGGAAGGTAGTGCGATGGGCGTGAGTCTGGGTCTGCTGGCAGTGCGCTACGGCTGCGAGCTGCGGGGCGATCCGGGCCACGTCGTCGAGCGGGTTGGAACGCTCGCCAGCGCCGATGATCGCTGCGTGACGTTTCTGGCCAATTCCAGCTATCGGAGCCAGCTCGCAGCAACCCGGGCTGCTGCCGTAATTCTGGCGCCCGCCGATGCGGACGGCTGTGGTGTCGCGGCGCTCGTGACCCGGGATCCCTACGTGGTTTACGCCCGTATTGCCGCAGAGCTACACCCCGCTGCACCCGTCTTATCGGGTATCCATGCTTCCGCGGTCATTGGTCCGGGGGCAACTGTGCCCCCCTCCTGCGAAGTCGGCCCCGGCGTCGTGGTGGGTGCGGGCGTCGTTCTTGGCGAGCGCGTCGTACTGGGTCCGCGCACCGTGCTCGGGGCTCGCGTGGCTGTTGGGGCAGATACGCACCTCATGGCCGGAGTCACCGTGTACCCCGATGTCCGGATCGGACTGCGGTGTGTGCTGCATACCGGTGTGGTGCTGGGGTCCGACGGTTTTGGTTTCGCCCGGGAACGCGAGGGCAGCTATGTCAAAGTTCCGCAGCTTGGCAGCGTTGAAGTGGGTGACGACGTGGAGATCGGCGCCAACACGACCGTTGATCGCGGTGCGATCGAAAACACCGTGATCGGCGATGGCGTGAAGCTCGATAACCAGATCCAGGTGGGGCACAATGTTCGCATCGGCGAGCACACGGTGATTGCCGCCCAGGTTGGCATTTCAGGCAGTACGACGATCGGCGCCCGGTGCACCATTGGCGGTCAGGCCGGATTCGCTGGCCACATTACGGTAGCGGACGACGTGATCATTGGAGGCGGGACGAGCGTGCTGGGCTCAATCCGTGAGGCAGGTATCTACGGCGGTGGTGGTACTCCGGCCGACCATATTCAGCGCTGGCGTCGCAACATGGCACGCTTTGGCCAACTGGACGACCTGGCCCGGCGCTTGCGGTCCCTGGAGAAGAGCCTTGCTGAAGCAATCAAGTCGGGATCGAACAGGCAGTGAGTGACATCCACCCGACAGCGATCGTGGCCCCTGGGGCAGAGCTCGATGCTGGCGTCACTGTTGGGCCTTACGCGGTGATCGGCGCCGGCGTCCGCGTCGGGTCCGGGAGCACAGTGGGTGCTCACGCCGTGCTCAAAGGTCCTGCGACTATTGGGCGGGATAACCGGATCTTTCAGTTTGCCTCCATAGGCGAGGATCCGCAGGACAAGAAGTACCGGGGCGAGCCTACCCAGCTGGCCATAGGCGACCGAAATACCTTTCGGGAGTTCTGCACGATCAATCGTGGTACCGCCCAGGACGAGGGCGTCACCCGCATTGGCAACGATAATTGGATCATGTCCTACGTCCACATCGCGCATGACTGTGTGGTGGGAAATGACGTCATTTTCTCGAACAATGCCACCCTTGCAGGCCACGTGCGGGTAGACGATCACGTGATCTGTAGCGGCTTTTCGGCCATCCATCAGTTTTGCCGTCTGGGGGCACACAGCTTTCTGGGCGGCTTTGCTGCCGTGACGCGCGATGTGCCGCCCTACGTGATAGTGGGCGGCCAGCCCACGGCCCCGCACGGTATCAATAGTGAAGGCCTCAAGCGTCGCGGCTTTACTGCAGAGCAGTTGCGCAACCTCAAAGAGGCCTATCGAATCCTCTATCGCGAACAGTTGCAGCTTGCCGAGGCCCGGGAGCGGCTTGCGGTGCTCGCGGAGACGCAGCCCGAACTCCGCATACTCGTCGACTTTATCGACAAGTCAGAACGCAGCCTGATTCGCTGACTGAACGAATGCCGAGGATCGCCATCGTGGCCGGCGAGATTTCGGGGGACCGGCTCGGCGCGGGACTCATCCGGGCGGTCCATGCCCGCCGTCCAGATGTGGAGTTTTTTGGCATTGCGGGGCCTGCCATGCGGGAGGCTGGCTGCAAGGTGTGGGTGCCCAGCGAGGAACTGTCCGTCATGGGCATCGCGGAGGTCTTTCGCCACCTGCCCCGGCTGCGGCGCATCCTCCGGGACCTGGAGCGGCGTCTCAGAGCCGATCTGCCGGACCTCTACATCGGCATCGACGCGCCGGACTTCAATCTGCGGGTTGAGCGCCGGCTGCGGCCGACAGGCCTGCGTACCCTGCACTATGTCTCGCCCTCCGTATGGGCCTGGCGTCCTGGTCGCGTACGGGTGCTGCGGGAAGCCTGTAACCACGTTCTGTGTCTGCTGCCCTTTGAAGCCGACTTTTTACATCAGCACGACGTTCCCGCGACCTTCGTTGGGCATCCACTGGCTGACGAGATCCGGCCAGAGCCCGACCCGGCCCTGGCCCGCAAGGCCCTGGGCCTGCCGGCCACCGGGCCGGTCGTGGCCATGCTGCCGGGCAGTCGTGCGGGCGAGCTGGAGCGGCTGTCCCCGGTATTCGCGGCAACGGCAGCGTGGCTCCACGCGCGTATTCCGGACCTCACCGTGATCGTGCCCATGGCCACGCCGGCACTTAAGGCCCGCTTCTCTGCACTCTGGAGCCCGGCAGCGACGGGCGGCGTACGGCTGCGGATTCTGGATGGACAGGCGCACGCTGCCATGGCGGCAGCGGATGTGGTGTTGCTGGCGTCCGGTACCGCAACCCTCGAAGGAATGCTCATCAACCGGCCGATGGTTGTGGCCTATCGTCTGTCACCATTCACGTATGTACTGCTCAAGGCCTTGCGCCTGATTCGCGTGGACCATTTCGCGCTGCCCAACCTGCTTGCCGGTGAGCGCCTAGTCCCGGAGTTCATCCAGTCCGCCGTCACGCCCGCTGCTCTCGGGGGTGAAGTCCAGCGCTGGCTGGGAGCGCCGGACGACCGGGCCCGCCTGCAGCAACGGTTTGCCGGCCTGGGAACCGCTTTGCGGCGTCAGGCGAGCGAGCGTGCGGCGGAAGTTGTGCTGAGTCTGCTTCCGGCTTCGTATAATCCCTGACCCCGCAACCCGAAGTACTGGCCCTGATCCCGCTGTGAACGTTGCCCTGGAAACCGTGGCTGGCATCGACGAGGCGGGTCGTGGTCCTCTGGCGGGGCCTGTGGTTGCGGCTGCTGTGCTTCTGGGCCCCGGCCAGTGCATTGAGGGTGTCCGGGACTCCAAGGAGCTCAGCGCTGCGCAGCGCGCACTGGCTGCCGGCCGCATCCGTGCCGAGGCCCTTGCGTGGGCTCTTGGGGAGGCTTCCCGGGAGGAGATCGACGAGCTGAACATCCTCCAGGCTACTTTGCTTGCCATGCGTCGGGCCTTCGCCGGGCTCTCGCGGGCTCCGGGGCGTGTTGAAATCGACGGCAACCAGTCGCCTGGCCTCCCGGGGTTCCGGGGAGTCATCGAGACGGTTGTGGGTGGCGATCGTCTGCGGCCAGCAATCGCAGCCGCGTCGATTCTCGCTAAGGTCCACCGGGATGCCGAGATGAGTCGCCTCCACGTTGCCTACCCCGGCTATGGCTTCGACCGCCACAAGGGCTATCCCACCGTCGAGCACCGTGCCGCGCTGGCCGCGCTTGGACCATGCCCGGCCCACCGGCGCAGTTTCGCCCCTGTGCGCGCCAGCCTGCGCGTGGCGGCGATGAGTGCCGGGCCCCTGCCCGGCGGGAAGTACCCCGCATGACTCCGGGCTTCGTGCACTTGCATGTCCATACCGAGTACTCCCTCGTCGATAGCGTGGTCCGTGTCCCGGAACTGGTAGCCGCAGTGGCAGCAGCGGGAATGCCCGCCGTCGCCATCACAGATCAGGGTAATCTCTTTGGCCTGGTGAAGTTCTATCGCGCCGCCCTGGCTGCGGGCGTGCAGCCGATCGTCGGCGCCGAGGTCTGGATAGCTGGTGGCACCGAGAAAGGCCCCCAGGCGGATCGCCAGGAGCCCGGCCGCCTGGTGCTCCTGTGCCGCAATCTGGCTGGTTACCGCAACCTGTGCCGCCTCCTGACCCGCGCCTGGCTGGAGGGCCAGCAGGGTGGCTTACCGCTGCTGCGGCCCGGGTGGCTCCATGAGGGTACTGCTGAGGGCCTCATTGCCCTGTCCGGCGGCCGCGATGGAGTTCTTGGTCGGACCCTGCTCACCGGCGCTGGCTCCCAGGCCGAGCAGACAGCTGCCGAATTCAGGGCCTGGTTTCGCGGCGACTTTTTTGTCGAGCTGCAGCGCACGGGCCGCCCCCAGGACGAGGACTATCTCCATGCGGCTGTCCGCTTCGCAGCAGCCAACGGCTTGCCCGTGGTGGCTACCAACGACGTCCGCTTCCTCACTGCCGATGAGTTTGAAGCACACGAAGCGCGGGTCTGCATCCAGACGGGCTATGTACTGGCCGACCCGGCGCGACCGAAGCTCTACAGCGAGCAGCAGTACCTGCGATCACCCGCAGAAATGGCGCTGCTGTTTGCCGACCTGCCCGAAGCCCTGGAGAACTCTGTCGAGATTGCCCGGCGCTGCCACCTGTCCCTCAGCCTGGGCGATACCCATCTACCGGACTTTGGGGTCCCCGATGGGACCAGTCCCGATGACTACCTCCGACGACAGGCGGAAGAGGGCCTTGCAGCGCGGTTTCGTGCCGCACCAGCCGGACCCGAGTATGCGGAGCGGCTGACAACCGAGCTCGACGTGATCTGCCGCATGGGCTTCGCCGGCTACTTCCTGATCGTCGCGGACTTTATCCGCTGGGCGAGAGAGCACGAGATTCCCGTGGGGCCCGGCCGTGGCTCCGGGGCAGGTTCGCTGGCGGCCTGGGCCCTTGGCATTACTGACCTTGACCCTATCCATCATGATCTGCTGTTCGAGCGCTTTCTGAATCCCGAGCGCGTATCCATGCCGGACTTCGACATCGATTTCTGTATGGATGGTCGTGATCGCGTAATCGACTATGTGAGCGAGCGCTATGGCCGCGACCGGGTCTCGCAGATCATTACCTACGGCACCATGGCGGCACGGGCGGTCGTTCGCGACGTCGGGCGGGTGCTCGGCCAGCCTTACGGTCTCGTGGATCGGATTGCGAAGCTCGTGCCTAACGAGCCCGGCGCCGAGATAACCCTGGATATTGCCCTGTCGCAGGAAGCCGAGCTGCGGGAGCTTTACAACCAGGACGAAGATGTCCGCAGCATCATCGATCTCGGCCGGCGGCTGGAAGGTCTCGTCCGCAATGCTGGCCGGCATGCCGGCGGCATTGTCATTGCACCCCGGGATATCACCGAGTTCACACCGCTTTACCAGGTGGAAGGTGAGAAGTTCACAGTCACCCAGTTCGACAAGGATGACGTCGAGGCTGCCGGGCTCGTGAAGTTCGACTTTCTGGGTCTGCGGACGCTCACGATCATCGACAGGGCCACGCGAGCCATCAACGCCGCCCGTGAGGCCACCGGTGACCCGCCGATCCAGGTGCCGTCACTGGCGATGGATGACCAGGTTACGTTTCGCCTGCTGCGGGCCTGCAAGACCACTGCAGTCTTTCAGCTGGAATCCCGCGGCATGCGGGATCTGGTTCGGCGTCTCCAGCCCGATACTTTCGATGATCTGGTTGCCCTCGTCGCGCTCTACCGTCCAGGGCCACTGCAGTCGGGGATGGTCGACGATTTCATCAATCGCAAGCATGGCGGGCGTGACCAGCCGGTCGATTACCTGCACCCGGACCTCGAGCCGGTCCTGCGCGCCACCTACGGGGTGATCCTTTATCAGGAGCAGGTCATGCAGATCGCCCAGCGCCTAGCCGGCTATTCGCTGGGTGAGGCTGACATCCTGCGCCGTGCGATGGGCAAGAAAAAGGCCGAGGAGATGGCCAGCCAGCGTTCGATCTTCACTGATCGGGCTGCGGCCCGAGGCACCGAACGGGCCAAGGCGACCTACATATTCGATCTGATGGAGAAGTTTGCCGGTTACGGTTTCAACAAGTCCCATTCGGCGGCCTACGCCGTGCTGACTTACCAGACCGCATGGCTCAAGGCGAACTATCCTGCGGCGTTCATGGCTGCCGTCATGACTACGGAGATGGGCGATACAGATGCGCTGGTCGTGCAGCGGCGCGAATGTATTGCGCTGGATCTGACTGTCCTGCCGCCCGACGTAAACACCTCGGTCTGCATCTTCAAGGTGGAGGGAGAGCGGGGCATTCGCTACGGTCTCGGTGCGATCAAGGGGGTTGGGCGCGGCGCTGCCGAGCACATTGTTGCGAGCCGGGAGGAGGGCGGTGCGTACCGGAGCCTGAAGGAGTTCTGCCTTCGTGCTGGCGGACAGACCCTGGGGCGCCGGCCGGCCGAGGCTCTGATCAAGGCGGGTGCTCTGGATGGCTTCGGCTCAAACCGGCCAAGTCTTCTCGCGGCTTTGCCTGCGGCCCTGGTGGGGGCGCAGCAGGCAGCAGCGGCCGCCAGCGTTGGCCAGGAAGATATGTTTGGGGCTGCGACAAACCGCCCAGCCGGGGAAGACCCGGTGCCCGTGCTGCCTGATTGGGGCTGGGGCCGCCGGCTGGAAGCCGAGCGTGAGAGTCTCGGCCTCTACCTGAGTGGCCATCCCTTCGACCAGTACCGTTCGGATCAGCCATTCATCAGTACCTCCAGCATAGAAGCACTGATTGCTGAGCGGCCTCCGGTTCCGGGAGAATTCCGCGGCCCGGGACGCGAGGTGGTAATCGCGGGTCTGGTTGCTTCGATCCGGAAGCGGGGGGCCAGAACATCGATTGAGCTGGACGACGGCACGGGAACTCTTGAGGTCGGGTTCTTTCAGGAGGGTTACGACCGCTTTCGTCACCTGCTGGCCCAGCACTCGATTGTTGCCATCAGCGGCACACTCCGGTTCGAGGAGTATCTGGATGGCTGGCGTCTCAATGCCAAAGAGGTGCTGGATCTGGATCGTATCGTTGAGTCCCGCGCCACAGGCCTTCTGCTCCGCTGGCGGGCAGAAGTCGACCGGTCACTCAGTCCGCAGCTGCTGAAGTCCGTCATGGAGCGCCACCGGCCCGGCAAGTGCAGCGTCTCGCTCTACTACAGCACCGATGGCACCCAGGCCCGGGTCGCGCTCGGCAGCGACTGGTGCGTGCGCCCGACAAGGGAGCTCCGCGAACGATTGTCTGAGCTGGTCGGTCTCGACGGATTCCGCTTTGTTTACGAAGGTCCCCGCCAGTAGTAAGGTTCCCTTATGGATCTGAAATTTCTCGACTTCGAACAACCCATCGCAGAGCTCGAGGCGAAAATCGACGAACTCCGCTACGTCGGTGATGATTCGGAGATCAACATCAGCGATGAGATCGCGCGCCTTAAGTCGAAGAGCGAGTCTCTCACCCGGAGCATCTTCTCAAGCCTGACTGCATGGCAGATCGCCCAGCTGGCGAGGCACCCGCTCCGTCCCTACACACTGGACTACCTCGCCGTCATCAGTCCAGACTTCCAGGAGTTGCACGGCGACCGCATGTTTGCTGATGATCCGGCCATGGTGGGCGGTCTGGGGCGACTCGATGGCAAGCCGGTCGTCTTCCTCGGCCAGCAGAAGGGCCGGGACACCAAAGAGCGGGTTCGTCGCAACTACGGCATGCCGAAGCCCGAGGGCTACCGGAAGGCGCTCCGCTTGCTGAAGCTGGCCGAAAAGTTCCGGCTGCCGGTTCTGACCTTGATCGACACCCCCGGCGCCTATCCGGGCATCGGTGCGGAAGAGCGGGGTCAGAGTGAAGCCATTGCCCGGAATCTCTTTGAGATGGCGCGTCTCAAGACTCCCATTATCAGCATCGTGATCGGAGAGGGCGGGTCCGGCGGTGCGCTTGCCATCGGCGTCGGTGACCGCGTGATCATGCTTGAGTACAGCGTGTACAGCGTTATCTCCCCCGAAGGCTGTGCCAGTATTCTGTGGAAGAGTGCCGACAAGGCTGAGACGGCGGCGGAGGCCATGGGTATCACAGCACCCCGCCTGCGCGAACTGGGCCTGATTGATGAAGTGATTCGCGAGCCCCTCGGAGGTGCTCACCGGGATCCCGCTCGCACCGCCGAGTCCGTGCGCGCAGCGCTCGTCAGTCATCTGCGGGACCTGGAGTCCCTCGACGTGAATGAACTCGTGCGCCGGCGGGCCGTCCGCCTGAGATCCTTCGGCAGTTTCAGGGAAAGCTGAGCGCACCGGCGCAGGGCTATGCGTCGCCAGGGGATTCAGCAGGCGCTGCTTCAGAGCCTTCCGGAAGACGCGGCCCTCTGTGTAGCCTTCAGCGGCGGTCTGGACTCCACAGTGCTGCTGCATGCCCTTGCCGGTCTGCGCCGGGAGCACCGTTTCTCCTTGCGCGCCCTGCACGTAAACCACGGTCTGCAGGCAGCTGCCGGAGCCTGGGAGGCGCACTGCACAGCGCTTGCCAGCAGCCTCCAGGTACCCTGTTCCGCAGCCCGTATCGTCGTCAGGAATGATGCCGGTCAGGGGCTCGAGGCTGCCGCGCGGGAGGCGCGTTACTGCGCACTGCGCGCCAGTTTGCAACCGGCCGAATGGCTCCTGACCGCACACCACGCCGACGACCAGCTGGAAACCGTGCTGCTCCACCTGTTCCGCGGCTCAGGGGTTGAGGGGCTCGCGGGCATTCCGCGCACCACCGTTTTCGGACCAGGCCGTCTTTGCCGGCCACTCCTTGACGTCCCCGCCGAAGCACTCGTTGACTATGGTGCCAATGTGCTGATTCCTCAGGGCCTTGGCTGGCTTACCGATCCCATGAACGGGGATCCCGCATTCGACAGGGGGTACCTCCGCCACTTGGTAACACCGATCCTCCGGAGGCGGTTTCCAGCGGCCGCAGGGGGCGCCTGCCGGAGCGCAACCCTGGCGGCGGAGGCGGCCGGACTTCTGGAGGAACTGGCTCGGGCTGACGCCCATTCGGTTGCTGACGAGCACCGCCTGTCACTGGAAGCGCTCGGCAAGCTCAGTCCGGCGCGGCAACGAAATCTGATTCGCTTCCAGGCCCGGGAACGGGGCTGGGCCGTGCCGCCGGAGCGCCGTCTCCGGGAGGGGCTGGCGCAACTCTGGGCTGCGGGTCCTGGCCGACAGCCGGTCCTCGGCTGGTCCGGGCATGAGATTCGCCGGTTTCGCCAGTACCTCCACCTCATCGACGTGGCTTCATCAACCGATTTTCCCGACGCGACGCCGCTGGAATGGAGTGCTGGAAGTCCTCTGGTCCTGGGTGGCGTCCGCGGCCAACTGAGCCTGAGCCCTGCGGCTCTGTTTCCCGCACCCCGGCACGGCGCTCCGCCCCTGTCGACCGCAGTCGTTGCGGACGGACTACAGGTCGCCTTTCGCAGCGGTGGCGAGCGCCTGCGAACCGCGGCAGACCGGCACCATCGAACGCTGAAGTACCTGTTCCAGACCCGGGGCATCGTCCCCTGGATGCGCGGCCACCTGCCCCTGGTGTTTGCCGGCCGGGAGCTTGCTGCCGTAGGCAATCTGTGGACGGCTGACTGGGCCGCGGCCCGGGCTGAGGAAGCGGGCCTGCAGATTGTGTGGACAGGTCACGCCCCTATCCGGTGAGTCCGGTGCGGCGGGTCCGCTGCGGAAGGTCAGTGACGTCGTCGAACGCATTGTCCCGAACGTGGCTATCTGGTAACTTTTACTCCCCATCTGCCTCCTTGATGGAGAGTCCAGCCCAAACAGCGACCCCCCTTACCCGCGCCTGCCAGCCGGTAAGGTGAGCCGCTGTTTTGGACCTGATTAACGGCCGACCTGAGTCGGCGGAGATGGGTGCATGCCCCGCTATATATTCGTGACTGGTGGCGTCGTGTCCTCGCTGGGCAAGGGCATCACAGCGGCTTCCCTGGGTGCCATTCTTGAGGCGCGGGGGCTGACGGTTTCCATGATCAAGCTCGACCCCTATCTCAACGTGGATCCGGGCACCATGAGCCCGTTCCAGCACGGTGAGGTCTACGTCACCACCGACGGTACCGAAACCGATCTTGACCTGGGGCATTACGAACGCTTCGTTCGCACCACGACGGGCCGTAACAGTAATTTCACGACCGGACGTATCTATGGCAGCGTGATTGCCAAAGAGCGCCGCGGTGACTACCTGGGCGCGACCGTCCAGGTCATTCCCCACGTCACGGACGAGATAAAGCGCTGTATCCGTCTGGGGGCAGGGGATGCCGATATCTGTATTGTGGAGATCGGCGGGACCGTTGGTGACATTGAATCGCTGCCATTCCTCGAGGCGATCCGGCAGCTTGGGGCGGACGTCTACCCGCAGCACTGCGTCTTTGTGCATCTGACGCTGGTCCCCTACATCGCTTCCTCCGCCGAGATCAAGACCAAGCCCACCCAGCACTCCGTCAAGGAGTTGCGGTCCATCGGGATTCAGCCCGACATCCTGGTGTGCCGTTCGGAACAACCCCTCCCGGAGGAGCAGCGCCGCAAGATTGCCCTGTTCACCAACGTGCAGGAGCGTGCGGTGATCTCCGCCGTCGATGTGGACGACCTGTACAAGCTGCCCATGCTGTTCCGGACCCAGGGTTTCGATGCCATTGTTGTGGATCGTCTGGGTCTTTCCGTGCCTCAGGCTGACCTGACGGAGTGGGAGGCCGTCGTTGCAGCGCGCAAGAGTCCCGAAGCAGAGGTCACCATCGCCATGGTTGGCAAGTATGTTGACCTCCGGGATTCCTACATCTCGCTCACGGAGTCACTCACGCATGCGGGGATAAAAACCCGCACCCGCGTCCGGATTCGCTACATCGAGTCTCAGGACATTGAAAAAGATGGCACCGGCGCCCTCGTCGGTGTGGACGCGATCCTGGTCCCTGGCGGCTTCGGCGAGCGGGGCATCGAAGGCAAGATCGCAGCGGTGCGTTACGCCCGGGAGAATGGCGTCCCTTACCTCGGGATCTGTCTGGGACTGCAGGTGGCCGTCATCGAGTATGCCCGCAACGTACTCGGACTGAAGGGTGCCCACAGCACCGAGTTTGACGCGCAGAGTCCGTACCCTGTTATCGCACTCATTTCCGAGTGGCAGGACCGGGATGGCAGTCTGCAGAAGCGTGATGTAGCCTCCAGTCTCGGTGGCACGATGCGCCTTGGCGCCCAGGAATGCCGGCTCCAGGCCGGGACGCTGGCCCACGATCTCTACGGGACCGACGTCATTCGTGAGCGGCATCGTCACCGGTTCGAGTTCAATAACACGTACCTGGACCAGCTCACCGGCGCAGGCCTGGTCGTGGCCGGTTTCTCGATCGATGGCCTCGTAGAGCTCGTCGAGTTGCCCAATCACCCCTGGTTCCTCGCCTGCCAGTTTCACCCGGAATTCCAGTCCAATCCCCGGGATGGTCATCCGCTGTTCAGTGGCTTCGTGCGGGCTGCGCGCAGTATGCGTAGCCAGGAGCTGCCCGCCGCGGCTCGAGCATGAAGCTGGCGGGTTTCGAGGTCGGTGCCGACCGACCATTTTTCCTGATTGCCGGTCCCTGCGTGGTCGAGACTGAGACTCTCGCCGTAGAAACAGCCGGCAAGCTGCAGGAGATCACCCGAAGCCTCAATATCCCCTTCATCTTCAAGTCTTCCTATGACAAGGCCAATCGCTCCTCGCTAAAGAGTTATCGGGGGCCGGGCATGGAGGAGGGCCTCCGGGTCCTCGAAAGCGTCCGCCGTCAACTTGGAGTCCCGGTCTTGACGGACGTCCACGAAGACTCCCCGCTCGGTGAGGTTGCAGCTGTGGTGGATGTGCTGCAGACCCCTGCCTTTCTCTGCCGTCAGACCAACTTCATCATCAACGTCGCGAGCCAGGGCAAGCCCGTGAACATCAAAAAGGGGCAGTTTCTCTCGCCCTGGGAGATGGCCAACGTCGTTATAAAGGCTGAGAGCACCGGTAATCCCGGCATCATGGTGTGCGAGCGCGGCTTCAGTTTCGGCTACAACAACCTGGTCACGGACATGCGGTCGCTGGCCATTCTGAGGGAGACGGGCAGACCGGTGGTGTTTGATGCCACTCACTCAGTCCAGCTGCCGGGTGGCAAGGGCGACTCCTCGGGAGGGCAGCGGGAATTTGTCCCGGTGCTGGCCCGGGCGGCCGTAGCAGCCGGGGTGGCGGGGGTGTTCATGGAGACGCACCCGGATCCGGAGCGCGCATTGTCTGACGGCCCGAACGCGTGGCCTCTGCACCTGATGGAGAATCTTCTGACAACCCTGGTCGAACTCGACCAGGTGGTGAAAAGCCGTCCCCTGGTTGAGCTGGAAGTTGGAGGAAAGAGGAACTCATGAGCGCGATTGTTCACGTCCGTGGACGGGAGATTCTGGATTCCCGCGGCAATCCAACAGTGGAAGCCGAAGTGCGGCTGCTGAGCGGCGCCTCGGGCCGGGCGGCCGTGCCATCCGGGGCCTCGACGGGCAGCCGGGAAGCCATGGAACTCCGTGACGGGGATCCGACCCGCTATCTTGGCAAGGGCGTCCGCCGGGCTGTCACGATGATCAACGGCGAGATCCGCAGCGAACTGTTGGGATCCGATGGCCGCGACCAGAGAACGCTCGACCGAAGAATGATCAATCTCGACGGGATGCCCAGCAAGGAGCACCTGGGTGCCAACGCCATTCTGGCCGTTTCCCTGGCGGCGGCCCACGCGGCGGCGGTTGACCGGGGTGAGCCGCTGTTTCGCACGCTGGGGTCCTCCACCATGCTGCCAGTGCCGATGATGAACATCATTAATGGCGGTGCTCATGCAGATAACAGTGTCGATATCCAGGAGTTCATGGTCTTGCCGGTGGGTGCACCTTCCTTTGGCGAGGCGCTCCGTTATGGCACGGAGATTTTCCATGCGCTGAAGTCCGTGCTGAAAGGCATGGGGCTCAGTACTGCCGTGGGGGACGAGGGTGGCTTTGCCCCCAATCTGCCCTCCAATGCGGCAGCCCTCGACACAATTGCAGAGGCAGTCGGGCTGGCAGGCTTCAATCTGGGCCGGGACGTCCTGCTGGGCCTCGATGTGGCCAGTACCGAACTGTTCCGCGATGGGGTGTATCACTTGGAGTCAGAAGGGCGGCAGTTCACTCCAGACCGCTTTGCCGACTATCTGGCGGGGCTGGTCAGTCAGTACCCGATCATCTCCATTGAAGATGGCATGGCGGAGGACGACTGGGCTGGCTGGGCGCTCCTTACCGCGGCGCTGGGCCGGCGCATCCAGCTGGTGGGCGATGATCTCTTTGTCACCAACACTTCAATCCTCAGCAGAGGAATCGCCGAGGGGATTGGCAATGCCATTCTCATCAAGCCCAACCAGATCGGTACCCTGACCGAGACCCTGGCAGCGATCGACATGGCGGTAGATGCGGGCTATGCCGCCGTCATTTCCCACCGCTCCGGAGAAACCGAGGATACGACCATCGCCGATATCGCCGTCGGTACCCGGGCGACCCAGATCAAGACCGGTTCGCTCTGCCGTTCTGACCGGATAGCGAAGTACAATCAACTCCTGAGGATTGAAGAGCACCTGGGATCCGAGGCACAGTACGCTGGTGTTACGGCTTTTCCGGTGAAACTTTCGGCCTAGCGGTGCAGGGCACCCGGGGGGAGGGGCGACGTGCGGGGTGAGATTCTCATGATGCGGGCCGGAATTGGTCTGTTGTCGGTCCTGTTACTGTTGCTCCAGGTCCGGTTATGGGTCTCGGACGACGGCTATGGAGAGGTTGCCCGTCTTGCCGGCCTGATCGCGGGGCAGACCGCTGAGAATGCCCGGCTCAATCAGCGCAATCAGCGCCTGGAGGCCGAGGTCATCGAACTCCGCAAGGGCGACAGCGCCGTCGAGGAGCGAGCCCGTGCTGACCTTGGCCTGATCGGCCCGGACGAGACCTTCTACCTGTTCGGTGCAGCCCGGCCCACGGGCTGAGTCCCAAGTAACCAGGCCGTGCTCCACATCCAGTTCCACGACGCCGTGGCGGAGATCCGCATGGATCGTCCGCCGGCGAACGCCCTGAATCGGGAGCTAGTCGAGAAGCTTCTGGCGGCACTGGAGACGGTGCGGATGGATGGTGCCCGGGCCATCATCCTCACCGGGCGACCGGGAATGTTCAGTGGCGGACTTGACGTACCCGATCTCCTGAGCCTGGACCGGCGGCAGGTGGAGGCCTTCTGGGGCCTGTTCTTTGCCCTGACCCGCCAGCTGGCTGCCAGCCCCGTACCCGTGATCGCTGCCATCTCGGGCCACGCGCCGGCCGGTGGGGCAGTACTGGCCCTGCAGTGTGACTACCGCATCGGGGTAACGGGCAAGTTCAGGATCGGCCTCAACGAGGTGCAGGTAGGATTACCCGTGCCGGGCACGATCCTGCTGGCGCTCGAGGAGGTCGTTGGTCCGCGCGTGGCGCGGCGCATGGCGACTCGCGGCCAGATGCTGTCGATGGACGAAGCACTCGGCGTCGGGTTGCTGGACGAACTGGTCGAGCCTGAACAGTTGCTATCCGCTGCACTGGACCGAGCCAATGAACTCCTGGCCCTCCCGCCGGTGGCCATGAACACCACCCGGCTTGCCGGCAAGGCGCGCCTGATCGAGGCGCTGAACAGTTCCGGGGACACCGCGGTAGCCACGGGTTGGTGGTTCAGCGCCGAAACCCAGACCGAAATGCGCAAACTGGTGGCCCGGCTGACAAAGCACTGAGGCGGGGCAGCACGCTATCATCTGCGTGCATGGTGGATATCCCCGGAACGGCCCCCGACACAGCGGTGCACTGAGTGCTCCGCAATCACGCCTGGTTGCCGCTTCTGGCTGGTGCTCTGGCCTTCCTCCTGGCTCCGCTGGGCGGGCTGGTGTGGGACGACCAGGTGGTGGCTACCCAGCAGATTCAGGCCTTCAAGTCCCTCGCAGACATCCTGCAACCGCCCCCAGACATCCCCCAGTGGTCCTACGCCTATTACCGACCGGCGGTCGTCCTGACCTACCTGCTGGACGTCCAGTTGTTTGGTCCGGGCTCCGCCATCGGGCCCCATGCCATGAACGTGATCTATCACCTGCTCACTACGCTCAGCGTCTGGTGGCTGGCCCGACGCGTGCTTGGGTGTGGAGACCCCGGCAGCACAGCTGACTGCAGGCTGGGGGCCCTCGCTGCCGCCACCCTGTTTGCCGTTCACCCGCTGCACACGGAGTCGGTGAGCTGGATCACCGGGCGGAGCGACCTGCTCGCCACGCTGTTTTTGGTTCCTGCGCTGCATTTATCGCTGCGCTTCCGGGACGAAGGCGCGCTCTGGCAGATGCTGCTAAGCCCGGTGCTGTTTCTGCTGGCTCTGCTGGCGAAGGAAGTTGCCATCGCCGGACTGGCGCTGCTGCCCCTTGTTTGGTTAGCGACGCCGGCGGACCCGCCAGCCCGTCGCTCTGATCGAAGCTTCGCCCGTTTGGCCACCGCCGGCAGCTGGCTGGGCGCGGCCGGGGTCTGGTGGTCCCTCCGTCTGTCTGGGACTGCCGCCGTGCCCTTTGCGCCGGGCGGACTCGATGCCCTCGTCCTGAACCCGCTGCGGGCCGTCGCCTGGTATCTCCAGAAGCTCCTCTGGCCCCTGGGACAATCCAATTTCGTGGTCTGGGAGCTCCTGCCCACCCTGGGTTCAAGTCTGGCTGTTATAGCGGTCGCTGGCCTCGCGCTGCTCTGGAGTGCCCGTCTCTGGCGGCAAGGCGCCACTCGGGTGCCGCTACTGGGCATTGCCTGGACAGGCCTGACGCTGGTCCCGTCCCTGCTGGCAACCCAAAGCGGGATCGCCGAGACCCCTGTAGCAGAGCGGTACCTCTATCTGCCCTCTGTGGGTTTCGCTTTGGCCCTTGGGGCCATGTTGGCCTGGCTCCTGACGGCGATGGGCAACCGTAGCCCCCGGGCGCGCCCCGCGCTGCTCGGTGTCACTGCTCTCCTGAGCGTCACCTGGCTGGCCTTGTGCATCAACCGGGGACTCGTGTGGCAGGACAACGCCAGGCTCTGGGCTGATGCCTCCCGGAAAGCCCCCGGTCATGCCTTGCCCCTGATCGAGTGGGGCCGGGCCCAGTTGATTGCCGGCGAAGAGTCCGCCGCGCTGGACTCGTTTCAGCGGGCGCGCGCCCTGGCCGGCAGTTTCGCGCTCCGCGCCGTTGCTTACTACAACGAGGGTCTGATCTACGCCCAGCGGGGGCAGCTGCCGCTGGCGGAGCAGTCTTTTCAGGCGGCGGTGGAGGTCAACCCGTCGTACAGCCAGGCCTACTATGGGCTCGGTCGCGTTACCCTGGATCTGGCGCTGGCACCGGGCTCGGCCCCGCCGGAGGAGCGGCAGGCTGGTCTCCGCCGGGCCGAGGAGAATCTCCGGCAGGCCACCCGGATCAGTCCGGGATTCGGGGATGCGTGGGTCCAGCTGGCACAGCTCCGGGGTACCCTTGGCGACGCACCCGGAGCGCTCGCTGCCCTCGTCCGCGGAGCGGCTGGGGAGCCGGCAATTCTGGCCCGACCCGAAGTGGCGGGGCTCATCCGCATCCTGTGTCACGATCTCGGCTCCGGCGAGGAGTGCGCCGCGCTGCAGAGGGGACTGGCCGAGTGGGAGTTTGTTGGTGACTGAACCTGAGGCAGAACCTTTATCGCCAGCAAAGTCCCGTGCTAACGGGGGCGGCCTGGTGTGTCCCGGCGCTTGGCACCCTGGGGTGCTAGCCCGCGCTGTCCTGGGCGCACTGCTGAGTCAGGCTCTCATGATCCCCGCTGCAGCCAGCGAGGATCCCGCGTCGGAGGCCCTCTGGGAGCTGAATATCGCAGCGTTTGGTCGTTACGGGCCGTCCTACCCGGCCTCCGAAGAATCCCAGGGAAACTTTGTTCCGCTGCCGTTCCCCGTGTATCGCGGCACGTTCCTCCGCATTGGAGATGACACGGATTCGCCGATCCGGGGCCGGGTCTTTCGCACTGACAGGATCAAGCTGGACATCGACTTCGATCTGGTTTTTGGGTCCGAGAGTGACGATATCGCGGCGCGCACCGGCATGCCTGATCTTGACCTGCTGCTGGAACTGGGTCCGGAGCTGGAACTTCAGTTTGTCGACCGCGGCTGGCTTGCAGCCGACGCATTCCTTGCTTTTCAGGTGCGTGGCGCGTTCTCCTGGGACGGCCTTGATCCTGCCTATGAGGGCCTGGTCTACTCACCAGAACTCAAGTTTGCGCGAGAGTTCGGCGACTCAGGCAGGGAAGCCAAGCTGCGGATCACGCCAACCTTTGCGACCGGTGGCTACATGGATTACTACTACGGGGTGGCGCCAGCCTTCGCCACTGCGGAACGCCCGGAGTTTGCCGCGGACGGCGGCTACCTCGGGACCGAAATTGCACTGTCGCTGCGCATTCCGGTCGCCCGGCGCCTCGAGCTCTGGGGTGGGATCCGGCAGGGCTTTTACAGTGGCGCAAAAAACGAGGACAGCCCGCTCTTTACCGACCGCGCCGCAACCACCTTCTTCGGCGCATTCATGTACCGGTTCTGGGAGAGTGAGCGGCGGGCAGAGGCCGCGCGGGAGGATTAACCCGGCGGGCTGCAGGTAATGACGGCTTACCGGGCCAGCAGAACGTAGAGTGCGCCGGTGCCGCCATCCCGCGCCGGCGCCGAGGTAAAGGCAAGGACCTGCTCCCATTGGGGTAGCCATTTGTTCAGTTTTACCTTGAGTACAGGACCACCCGGTCCTGAGCGCAGTCCCTTGCCGTGCACGATGCGAACGCAGCGGTGCCCGTCGAGGAGAACGTCAGCCATAAACTTCCGGAGCATTACCCGGGCCTCGTTGGCCGTCAGCCCATGGAGGTCGAGTTCGTTCTGGATCGAGTACTTGCCCCCCCGCAGGTCCTTGAGCACCCTCAGGGGCACATGGGGCCGCCGAAAGTTCAGCTCGTCACCGTTTTCCAGGCCCACCTCGCTGGGCCCGATACTCAGGGATTCTTCGAGTACAGCCTGATCGTCCGCGCGGGCAAAGCGGGCCCTGGGCGGGGGCGGGGCCTTCCGCAGGGGAACACGGCTTTTGACCCTCACCGGCTTGACCGGACCGACAAGGGACCCGAAATCAGTGGTGTCATCCGTTCCCGGAGTCTTTCCACCCTTGCGTGTCACCGGCGCTCCTCAGGTTTGCTCGCGCGTCTGGTCGCTATGCTTTAGGATTCTAGGGCTTCACCATCCCGGCTGCTCAAGAATGCGTCTCCTCCTCTCCAATGACGATGGCTATCAGGCTGATGGCCTTGCGACACTTGCCCTGTGCCTTGCCGATCTGGCCGACATTACCGTGGTCGCGCCAGACAGGAATCAGAGCGGGGCCAGTCACTCCCTGACCCTCGATGCGCCCCTGCGGGTGGGCAAGTCGCGGGAGGGCATCCACTACGTCAACGGGACGCCCACGGACTGCGTCCACCTGGCCATCACCGGACTACTGGAGCACGAGCCAGACATGGTGATTGCGGGCATCAATCACGGCGCCAACCTGGGTGATGACGTGCTCTATTCCGGCACCGTGGCGGCAGCCGTTGAAGGCCGTTTTCTGGGCCTGCCGGCCATCGCGGTTTCGCTTACCGGCGAGCATCGGCATTTCGATACGGCGGGGCAGGCCATCCGCACCCTGTTTCAGCGACTGCTGGAGACTGCACTGCCGCCCGATACAATCCTGAACGTGAACGTCCCTGATGTCCCCTTTGGGGAGATTCGCGGCTTCCAGGCCACCCGTCTTGGCTATCGCCATCGCTCGGAACCCGTGGTCGAGGCCCGCGATCCGAAGGGTCGCCGCATCTACTGGGTCGGTGCCGCCGGCAAGGGGCAGGATGCGGGTCCGGGAACGGACTTCCACGCCATCGAGCACGGTTTTGTCTCCGTGACGCCCCTCAAGCTGGACTTGACCGATCGGGCCCGCCTGGACCTGATCGCGGGCTGGTTGCCGAAGTGAGTGGTGAAAAGCGGGCGATTCGCGGCATAGGCATGACGTCCGCCCGGACTCGCGAGCGCCTCGTGCAACGGCTTGGTGAGACAGGCATCACCAATCCGGCCGTCCTGGAGCGCATCCGGAGTGTGCCCAGGCACCTGTTTGTGGATGAAGCGCTCGCCAGCCGTGCCTATGAGGACAGCGCCCTGCCGATCGGGCTGGGTCAGACCATCTCCCAGCCCTGGGTGGTTGCGCTGATGACGCAGGCTCTGGTGACCGGTCTGGACATCCCACTGAAAAAGGTCCTGGAAGTGGGCACCGGCTGCGGCTACCAGACTGCGGTGCTGTCGCCTTTTGTGCGGCAGATATTCACGATCGACCGGATCGGCAGCCTGCAGCAGGCAGCCCGGACCCGCCTCAATCAACTCGGCTTCGACAATATCCGCTACCGCCATGGGGATGGTTTCAATGGGTGGCCCGGGCAGGCGCCTTTTGACGGCATCATCGTGGCGGCGGCACCGGGTGAAGTGCCGCCAGCGCTGCTGGAGCAATTGAGTGACGGCGGCAGACTGATTATCCCGGTGGGTCCGGCGGGGGAGCAGGACCTGGTACGCATCACCCGAACCCCAGGCGGCCTGGTTCGGGAGCAGTTATCCCAGGTGTCCTTCGTCCCCTTGGTCGAAGGCACGGGCTGAGCGCCCGTAG
>CAMBYH010000001.1 GCA_945872065.1 Arsukibacterium tuosuense | reverse complement strand
CGCCGTAGCGGTACTTCAGGCGCCACAGGCGCTGGCCGCTCGGGGCAACCTCAAGGTAGAGGCCGCCGCCATCGGTGAGCCGGTAGGCCTTTTGGCGCGGGCTGGTGGCCTTAATGGTCTTATCCGTCAGTGGCACTTTGGGGGCATCGTCCATGGTCGGGATCAGGATGCCCCCAACTATGCCCCCACTTTGGGTCGGCTACAATCGGATTTGGGTCGATTGGGTCGGACAAGGCGAGCGGGCCCAGACGCGAAAAAACCCGCGTTCTAGCGGGTTTCTCGGTCGGCGTCGTACTCGGCTGGACTCTTGTTTGGTGGAGGCGGCGGGAATCGAACCCGCGTCCGCAAGTCCGCTGCCCTCAGATCTACATGCGTATCCCGCCTTTTGTCTTACTGGCAGCTACCCGACGGGCAGGGACAACTGACAGCCAGTCCGGTTGATGGGCTTTAACGTGAAGATCCCGGACGAACCCGCACGCGATCCTGTGGTTGATGACTCCTGGTGCTGGTCCGCACAGGTACGGCGCCAGTCAGAAGGCTCTCAAGACTGGTTTTTAAGCAGCGAGAGCGTAGTTGTCGTCGTTGGCAACTAAGTGTTTGCAGATGGATTTACGAGGGAACCTGCACCTCGGCATGCACTAAGGGGTTTGTAACCCACGTCGAAACCATGTCGCCCCCAGTGACGCCATTATTGGGGCCCCCGTCGGGGAAGACAAGGGAGCCGATCGCGCCTCAAGGCGCTCCTACCCGCGGCGCAGCACCCGGCCTTTCTGGCGCTGCCAGTCCCGGTCCTTGATGGAATCCCGCTTGTCCCGGGTGTTCTTGCCCTTGGCAAGGCCCAGGGTGACCTTGGCCCGGCCGTTGACCCAGTTCATGGCCAGCGGCACCAGCGTGTAGCCGTCGCGCTCCACGGAGCCCCGCAGGCGGTCGATCTCCCGCCGGTGGAGCAGGAGCTTGCGCATGCGCACGGGATCCGCCTCCACGTGGGTCGAGGCGGAGGTCAGCGGTGTGATGTGGGCGCCAATGAGCCAGGCCTCGTCGTTGCGGAAGATGGCGTAGGACTCCTTCAGGTTGGCTTTCGCCTCCCGGAGGCTCTTCACTTCCCAGCCGAGGAGGGCAAGACCGGCCTCGAACCGGTCCTCAATGTAGAAGTCGAAGCGGGCCTTGCGGTTTTCCGCAATCAGGCGCGGGGCCGTGTCGACCTTTTTCGCCTTTGCCGGCTTGTCCGGCTTGCTGGATTTCTTGGCACTCATTCGGCAACAATCCTGCCAAGTTCAGTGGGGCAGCGAAAGCCAAATCACTTCCGATGCGTGAAGTTCAGCGCAGTGCCATCGTGCCCTACCCGGCAGAGGCCATGTTTGCCCTCGTCGCGGATGTGGAGTCATACCCCCAGTTCCTGCCGGGTTGCACAGCAAGTTCGGTGCTTTCCCGGGACCCGACCGGCCTGGTAGCAAGCCTCTCGCTTTCGCGGGGGCCTTTTTCCTCCAGCTTCACCACCCGTAACTTGCTGGAGCCGCCCCACCGCATGACGATGGAGCTGGTGGATGGCCCTTTCAGGAGCCTGCACGGCGAGTGGCGGGTTACGGCGCTCGGCGACCAGGGGCTTGCGCCGGGCTGCCGGATCGATCTTCGCGTGCAGTTCCAGTTTGCGAGTACAGCCCGGGACTGGTTGCTGGGTCCCGCTTTCGAGCTCACCTGCAGCGGACTGGTGGATGCCTTCGTGGCCCGCGCCAAAGTGGTCTACGGCTGAGGTCAGCCCTGGCTGCCCAGTGGCACGTCCCGGTTCACTTCCCGGACAATGTCGCCGTCAAACCGGACGATGACCCAGCGCTGGGTTGCCCTGCTCAGCTTGCCGGGCTTCAGGTAGTACATGTAGTCCCAGCGATCGGGTTTGAAGGGATCGACTGCCAGCGGCGTCCCCAGCAGATAGCGGACCTGGCTGCGGGTCATGCCTTCCTGGACCGCCTCGATATCCGTCTGGTCCAGCAGGTTGCCCTGCTGCACGTCGAGGCGATAAACGCAGCCGCCAAGAAGGCCCGCCGGCAAAGCCAGAAGGAGGGCCAGACCAAGCGTCCGAAGCCAGCGTTGAAGAGCAGAGGGTGCCATAATCCTCGCGCATCATAGCCCATCATCCGGACGTCAGATCACCAGAAAATGGAACTGAAGGACCTGAAAAAGGCCGGCCTCAAGGCCACCACCCCCCGGCTGCGGATTCTGGAGATTCTCCAGGAAGGTGGTCCCCGGCATCTCAGCGCCGAGGAAATCTACCGACGGCTGGCGGACGCGGGGGACGACGTGGGCCTGGCCACGGTGTACCGGGTGCTGACCCAGTTCGAACAGGCCGGCCTCGTCACCCGCCACAACTTTGCCAGCGACCACTCGGTGTTTGAACTGGATTCGGGCCGGCACCACGATCACATGGTGTGCGTTGAAACAGGCCGGGTGGTGGAGTTCGCCAACGACGAGATTGAACGCCTGCAGCGGGAGATCGTCGGCCGCCACGGCTACGATCTGGTGGACCATAGCCTCGTTCTGTATGTGAAGCCAAAGTCCGGCTCAAGCTCGTAGCAGTCACTGCCCTGTCAGTTCGCCGATCCTAGCCAGGCCTGCACCGCGCCCACCTGGGCCGCGCTCCCGTACAGCCGCACCAGCCCGAGTTGCTCTGCGCGTTCGAATCCCATGCCGCCGCTGACGATGGCCTGGATGGCCGGCGCGTCGGTCACCAGCACCACGTCGCCGGGTTCGGGGCCGCTGACATGGATTCGCGCCCGCGCCGCGAAGGCCCCGTCGCGCGGCTCCACCCGGCTCCACAGCATCGACTCCATCAGCACGACTGCGATCGCGGGGCGATCGATTTCGCCGGGCGGTACGTCGAGCCGCCTCGCCAGACTGTTGATCAGCCAGGTGATGCGCGTGAACTGCAGACTGGCGCGTGCTTGCGGCGTGAGGTCATCGCGCCGGGGCAGTGCATCGAGCGGCAGGTCACCGGCCTTCTGTGCCTGCCAGATGGCGGTGCTCACCCAGGCCGAGTCCGGGAAGGCCAGGTTCATGACGCTGCGCTGCCCGGCGACTGAATCGGGGTCCTCGAAACCGCAGGGCTGCGCTGCGCCTGCGGCGGCCAGGGTCAGGCAGGCAACGGCCAGGCAGCGGCGCACACGGATCTAAGCGAACTTCATCAATCCGACCCCCTGAGGACGGTGCATGACAGATCGGCCCGTTGACTCGCACAGCCCTCGTCGGGCTCGGCTTGCTGCTAGGCCTTCGGTGCCGGCTCGACCAATTGCTTGCTTCCAGGGTACGGAAAATCACGCCATACCTTGATCTTGTTGTTTTCGATCAGGAAGTAGCCTGCCACCCGGAACCGCATCCGCGGTGTCTTGCTGCCAGCGTAGGGATAGAACTCGTCGATGCGGTCATTGATCACGATTTGGCCTATCGCGAATTGCCGAAGGTTGACCCACTCGACCTTGTCCAGGCCCTTGAACATGCCGTCGTTGTGTTTGCGAAAAGCCTCGATTCCGACAATGTCCGGCAGGCCAGTGGTGATCTGGTAGACGATATCGTCCGCCACATAGCGGGAGAGGACCTCGGCGTCGCGGGTGGCATAGTCCCGGACAAAGTTGGTGATCAACTCGGCGTTGGCCTTTTCCAGAGCTGCCTGCTGCGCCTCTGTCAATTCGATGCGCGGCCCAGTGTGCGCGGCGGCTGCTGCGTCCCGGATCCCGAACATGGCGAGTACGCTTGCGCCCAACACGAGGTCACGACGATTCAGGGTATCTAGTGGGTTTTTTTCTGACATGGCGCACTCCTGCACAAAAAATGGGGTCGCGGCGATAGGCCCAGACCGGGTGGCTTGCAGAAGTATGCCCTGAGAATCGCGAGGTTCCCAAAGTTCACAAGCTCGCTGCTGTCCAGATCCGGGTCGCAGGCGTTATCCAGCCAGCCGCTGGCGGGCGAAGGTCACGCCGGCGGGGCAGCGTGGCCGACCGGTAACGGACACGCGGATGCTGAGCGAGCGCCCCCGGGCGATGTGCGCGGAGGAAATCGTACTGCTTGCAGTTCCCGGGACGCCTTCTAGCGCGAATCGCGCGCAGAAGGACGGCGTCGCGCCAGGCACTGCACAAACCGGCGCTCCAGTTCGTCGTGAACGTCAAGCGCCACGGCGCCCATGCCCAGCCACTCAAGCTGCATGGTTTCCCAGTCCCGATCGTCCGTACGCCGGGCCTGACCCAGGCCCTGGCGCAGCAAATCTAGCTCGTGCTCACGGCGCAAGCCCGCATCCTCCGGAGGAGTGGCGGTTGTGCTGAGAATCTCCGCGTGGACACACAGTGTGCGCAACGCCAGCTCGCGAGCCGCGTCGTCCCCGGTTTTAAACTCTGCCGAGTCTGCCCGGGCCAGTGCCTGTTGCAGCGCCTGCTTCGTGCCTTTGTTCGGCCAGCGTGGGACGCCGGCCATGAATGCGTCCGCTGCAGCGCGGAGGGCTTCCCGCTCGGCGTCGGTGGCGCACTCAATCACGGCGCGCTGGTAAGCACGGACGTGTCTGGCGGCCGCACGAACGTTCGTCTCGACAGCGTCGATGGCGCGCTGCTCCAGTCCGGCCAGCAGGGCCTCATAGCCCGACATCGCGCGCTGGAAGCGGTCCCGCAGACCCCGGGCATCGGCGCGGGGCAGCTCCCCGATAGCGGCGAACGCAGCCTGCCACTCGCGCAGTAGCGCCTGGCTGGACTGGCGGTCTGCGGGTGACGTCTGCATCGACTGTTCGATCTGCCCGCACAACGTCACTGCCTGGACCTTGGCCAGCTCCAGCGCTGCCGACTGCTCGGCGAATACCTGCTGGCGGCGTTCGTAGACGGCATTGCACTGCGCGCGGAACTCCGCCCAGAGTGCCTCCGACTGTGGGTGCGGCACCGGGCCCGTGGTCTTCCACTGGGTCTGCAGGCGCTTCACCTCGTCGATGGCCAGTGCCGTATCTCCAGTCGTCCCGAGCTGCTGCGCCCGTGCAATCAGCGCCTGCTTGTCGGCGGCGTTGCGCGCGTGCCAGGCCGTCACCCGCGCACGCAGCCGATTCAGCGACCGGTAAAACTCAGCCTCAACGGGGCGACCGGCGTCGCGATCGACCGGCATGTGGCGACGCCAGTCTTGCGGTGCTTCGCGCAGGACGCGCGCAATCAGCGGATGATCTGGCTGCTCGGCATCAATCCCCGCTTCGAAGGCCAGTACGCGCTCGAGGACCTGCTTCCGGCTGTCAAGATTTGCACGACGGATCGCTGCCTGCGCGGCGAAATACGCCTGGCAGGGCTGGAACGCCGCCTGGTACGCCCGCTCAAAGCGCTCCGCCTCAGCCGGCACGTCGACTGCGATGCCCTGATTGATTGTCCGCCATTCCTGCCGGAGTGCACGGAGGTGTTCTGCCAGTGCCTCGGGCTCCTCGTCGACGCCGATCAGCGCCTCGACTTCCTCGATCAGCTCGATGCGCTTCGGTGCAACGACGTAGTCTTTCCACCGGCGCAGTTCGTTCAGGCGGGCGTCGAGCTGCTCCAGGCTGCGCGTGAGGTGGGTTGGCAGAGAGGGGGCGCCCGTCAGCGCTGTCTCGAGCGACTGGCGGAACCGGGCGGCCTTGCGCGTGTCTCCCCGGTTAAGGGCGGCGCCGCTCAAGCGGATCAGGCTGACGATCTCGCCCTGGGCCTCTGCCGCCACGGCGTGCCGATCAGCGAGCGCCCGGGCATCTGCCGCGCGGGCCTCTTCAGCGGTGGCACGCGCACTCGCGTCGGCCGCGGCCTGCTCTACGGCAGCCTGGCGGAGGGCCCGCAGTTCGGCAGCGAGCACGCGCGCCCGGGCCTCGTCAGCTTCCCGCTGGGCGGCCAGGCGTCCCAACTCGCGGTCGTGGGCGGCAATGTTGTCGAGGCAGCGCTCGAGCGCCTTCAGGCCGCGCTGACGAACCCCGGCGTCGGGCGTGCCCGGCAACGCCTGCCAGCGCTCCGTCAACAGGGAGAGCGTGGCCTCGTAGAGGGCATCGTACGCTCGGGTGCTGTGCTGCTCGATCAATGTGCACAGGGCATCGGCTTCCAGGGCAGCCTGCTCCAGGTCGCGCTGCTCGGCCAGCAGCGCGTCGGTCCGCTGCTTGATGAGCTTGTAGGCAGCTTTGTCCCTGCCGCGCAGGCGTGGCAACAGGTCGTGCCACAGCGCGGGATCGTTAATCGCGGCTGCCGCGGCCTGCCGCACGCGAGTCGTCGGCCCTTCTACAGCCACCCGGGCAAGTTCGGCGGGTGTCATGGAGCCCGAGGCGATCGCGCCTAGCAGTCTCTCGTGTTCAGCCGGATCGACCGCGGGCACCGGTTCAATCGGCGGAGTTGCTGCCGCGGGCGGTGGTGGCAGGGCAGGGGCGTTGCGGAACAGGCGTGATAGCAGCTTCATTCGTGCATCTCGTGCTCAGGAGGACCGACCGGCGCGGCTCTTTGTCTTTCCCGGCTTCCGGTCGCCGGGGTCGCCGCTCCGGCCCTGTGCCAGCATCTCGGCGGCATGGGCCCTCGTCTGTTCCGTGATCGTCACCCCGCCCAGCATGCGCGCCGTTTCCTCCACGCGCTCTTCGCTGTTCAGCATGCGCACGGTCGTGGTGGTCTTGCCCGCGCGGGTGGTCTTGCTGACGGTTGCCTGCTGTTCCGCCAGCGTCGCCACCTGGGGCAGGTGCGTGATGCACAGCACCTGGCGGCCACTGCTTAGCTGGCGCAGATGCCGGCCAACGATCTCGGCAACGGCACCCCCAACGCCGGCATCCACTTCGTCAAAAACCAGCGTGGGTGCGCCACGGGTCGCCGTTGCCACCACCTGAATGGCCAGATTCAGCCGCGACAACTCGCCGCCGGAGGCCACGCGGCTCAGCGCGCCAGGCGGCTGTCCGGGATTCGTGGTGACCAGAAACTCGACCTCGTCGGCACCCTGGGCAGTGACGGCGCCATCCCCGAGCGGTCCCACACGGGCATCGAACTGCCCGCCGGGCATGCCAAGCGTCGCCATATTCTTCGTCACCGCAGCACTGAGTGAGCTGGCTGCGGACCGGCGGCCGGCCGTCAGCCTGGTGGCCAGCGCGAGTAGTGCGGAGCGCCGGGCATGCGCGGCAGCCGCCAGCTTCTCCAGCGTCACCTCGCCGCCGCTGAGTTGCGTCAACTCTGTCTGGAGTCGATCCCGCAGGGCCGGCAGTTCGTCGGTGGTGCAGCGGTGCTTGCGGGCTGATTCCCGCAGAGCGGCCAGCCGATCGGCGATCTCCATCTCCCGGCCCGGGTCCTGGTCCAGTTGTGCGACGCGCTGGCGGAGCTGGTCCACGGCTTCGCCGATCTGGGCCTCCACATCCGCGAGCACCCGCAACGCGTGTTCCAGTTCGGGATCGAAGCGCAGCACCTCGCCCAGTGCCCGACGGGCAGCACCGACGGCGGCCTGGGCCGACGTTTCCTCGTCGTCATAGGTGCGAGCTATTGCCCTGTCCAGTGCCTCGCCGATGCGCAACCGGTGGGCGAGGGCAGTGTGTTCCCGTTCCAGTTCGGCAGATTCGACCGGGCGGGGCTGGAGCACATTGAGTTCCCCCAGCTGAAAGGTCAGCAACTCGAGGCGGCTGTCCCGGTCCCGCTGGCTGGCAGTGAGTTCCTGCAGAGCAGCTTCAGCCGTGATGCAGGCGGCGTGGGCGGACCGCACCTGGTCCAGCAGTTCTGCGTGGCCGGCGAGTCCGTCGAGCACGTCCCGCTGGGCCGACCGGTGGCGCAAGGACTGGTAGTCCTGCTGACCGCAGATATCGACGAGAGTGCCACCCAGTTCCCGCAGGGTCTGGATGGGCACCGGACGCCCATTGATCCAGGCTTTCGAGCGTCCATCGGCACTGACGAGGCGGCGCAGATGACAGCCCGAGTCCTCGTCGGCGAGATCATTGTCCTGCAGCCAGCGGCTCGCCGGACTGCCGCTGGCGGGCGCAAAGGTTGCCAGGACCTCCAGTCGGGCAGCTCCGGCGCGGATGGCCTGGGCATCGCTGCGTTCGCCGACCGCAAGGGCCAGCGCGTCGATCAGAATGGACTTCCCGGCGCCGGTTTCTCCGGTCATTACGGTGAAGCCGCTGCTGAAGTCCACCGTGACTTCCTCGATGACGGCGAGATCGCGGATCTGCAGCTGGGTCAGCATGCGGGAGGTGGTTACCTCTTGCCGCGGGGGCGAGCAGGAGTCACGCCGTGGTCCCGGGTGTCCCGGCCCCAGAGCAGCTTGCTGCGCAGAATATCGAAGTAGTCGTAGCCCACCGGGTGCACCAGTTCAATCCGTTCCCGGGCTGCGCTGACCCGCACAGCAGAACCGGGACCCAGGCGGCCAAGTAACTCTCCATCGCAGGTTACTTCGGCCCGATCCGCCGGTTTTCCCTTGGGCGACGGAGCGGCATGGAGGCGCACTTCCGCCACGCGATTGCCGGGGATTACGAGGGGCCGGTCACTGAGCGTGTGGGGGCAGATGGGCGTGAGTACCAGCGCGTCGAGACCGGGTTCGACGATCGGGCCGCCGCAACTTAGCGCGTAGGCGGTAGAGCCCGTCGGTGTCGCGATGATGAACCCATCACCGAGATGGGTATTCACGTAGCCACCGTCGACGAACGTCTGATACTCAACCATGCGGCCGGTATCGTGCCGCTTGACCACGACGTCGTTGAGAGCAAAAGCGCTCGCCAGCACTTTTTCATTCTTTACTATGGACGCCACGAGCAGCATCCGCTGCTCGCTGACGTAGTGGCCGGCCAGGATCTGATCAATGTGCGCAAGCATGTTTTCCGGGCCCACATCGGCCAGAAAGCCCAGGCGCCCGCGATTGATCCCGAGGAGTGGAATCTTTCGGCCCGCGATCCGCCGCGCCGCATAGAGCATGCTCCCGTCACCACCGATCGCGATGATGAGGTCGACGCCCACGGTGAGCCGGTCATCGGCGACACGCTTCGCTCGGGCGGGCACCCCGCGGGCCCGCACCGAGCGGCTCAGCTTGACGCTGCAGCCTGCCCGCAGGAGGTGCGGTGCCAGGATGCGCAGCGCTTCCAGGGCCCGGGGATCCTGCGGGTTGCCCATGAGCGCAATTCTGGTAAAGGGATTCTGTCGGGATCTGTTGTTCATTTCGCTATTCTTATCATGACCTTGACACTCTACATGGGCGATTGCTAGCGTGCCCCGCACTCATGGGCACTGAACTCACCTCCGACCTGCCGTCCGAGCGTGCCCGGCACGTCCTCCGGATTCTGGTCGAACACTACATCCGGGAAGGCCACCCTGTGGGCTCCCGGACCCTCTCTCTCACCGCCGGCCTGGATCTGAGCCCGGCCACCATTCGCAATGTCATGGCTGATCTCGAGGACCTCGGGTTCATCGCCGCGCCCCACACCAGTGCGGGCCGGATCCCCACTGCTAAAGGGTACCGCTTTTTTGTGGACACGCTCGTCCGGCTCCAGCCCATGGCAGAGCCGGATGTCGTCCGCCTGCAAGGACAGCTCGAGGACCGGTTCCGAGGGGATGCCAAGGCCATTGCTTCCGCCGCGTCCTCGGCGCTTTCTGCCCTGACCAGCCTGGCGGGCGTGGTCACGATTCCCCGCCAGCAGAAGGCCACATTGCGCCACATCGAGTTTCTGCCCCTGTCGGGCCGGCGCGTCCTCGCCATCCTGGTGGTCAACGATGCAGAAGTGCAGAACCGCATTCTGGACATGGACCGGGACTACACCGAAGAGGAGCTGCGCCGGGCGGCGAACTACCTTAATGAGCAGTTTACGGGCCGGGATCTGTCCGAAGTCAGGACCCGGCTCCGGGCCAACCTGGACGGCACCCGGGAGTACATGAACCGGCTCATGCTGGACTCCATCGCCGGGCATGCCCCTAAGGCAGGCACGGAGAGCGCGGGCTATGTGCTTTCCGGTGAGACAAAACTGATGAATTTTCAGGAGCTTTCGGATGTGGAGAAGATCCGGCAGCTCTTTGAGGCCTTTGGCGAGCAGCGGGAGATACTGACCCTGCTGGACCGAAGCGTCGCTGCCCAGGGCGTACAGATCTTCATCGGCGAGGAGTCGGGCTACCGGATTCTCGATGACTGCACGATCGTCACGGCCCCGTATACTGTCGGGGACCAGATCGTCGGCGTCCTCGGGGTCATTGGCCCAACCCGGATGGCCTACGAGCGGGTTATTCCGATTGTCCAGGTGACTGCCCGACTGCTTGGGGCAGCCCTTAACTCGGATCTGAACGTGGGCCCGGATTTTGGTCTGCGGCCGGACTTGAATTCCGGCTCCTGACCCCCATTGTCGGCACTGGCAGCCGAGGGCCTGCCTTGTTAGGTCCGTCCAGAGAGCCCGTCCAGAAGGAGCCTGCCCATGCCAGATGCTGAACACCCGGATGCGGCCGCCGAGGATACGGTGGGCCAGCTGCGCGAGGCACTGGAGAAGGCCGAGGCCACGGGGGCGGAGAACTGGAACCGCTACCTGCGGGCCGTGGCCGAACTCGACAATGTGCGCAAGCGGTCTGCCCGGGACCTCGACGCTGCCCGTCGTTCCGGCGTCGAGAAGCTGGCCGGTGAGTTGCTTGGCATTGTGGATACCCTGGAAATGGGCCTCGAAAATTCCGGAACGGCCTCGGCTGAAAGCCTGCTCGCCGGCAAACAGGCAACTCTCCGCCTGCTGCGTGGCGCTTTCGACAAGTTTGGTATCGAGATCGTCGACCCGGTGGGCCACCCCTTTGACCCCCAGTTGCACGAGGCCATGAGCATGCAGCCCTCGGCAACTGCCGTCCCCGGAGCGGTCCTGGTCGTCCTGCAGAAGGGCTATCGCCTCGGTGACCGGCTCCTGAGGCCTGCGCGGGTTATCGTAGCTGGCGAGCCAGTGGCCTCGGGTGCGACCCTGACCGGCGGGGAAACACTGCCTGACGTGAATTGATACCTGTAATCGGGAGGCCCGGGTCTCCTGAACTGCCCTTGAAACCGGTCCGGCCGGGCCCATTGTGGTCTGCAGTAGACACTAACCCGACCGGCGACCTAACCAGCGGATGGAGCGACGCATGAGCAAGATTATCGGTATTGACCTCGGAACCACGAATTCCTGCGTGGCGATCATGGAGGGCGGCAAGCCCAAGGTCATTGAGAACAGCGAGGGGGATCGCACCACCCCGTCCGTCGTTGCTTTTACGAAGGATGACGAGGTGCTGGTTGGCCAGTCGGCCAAGCGGCAGTCCGTGACCAACCCGGCGAACACGCTGTTTGCAGTCAAACGACTGATCGGCCGCAAGTTCAAGGATGAGGTGGTCCAGCGGGATATCGGAATGGTTCCCTACAAGATTGCCGCTGCCGACAATGGTGATGCGTGGGTTGAGGTCAGTGGCAAGAAGATGGCCCCCCCGGAGATCTCCGCGCGCGTTCTCATGAAGATGAAGAAGACGGCTGAGGACTACCTCGGCGAACCGGTCACCGAAGCGGTGATTACGGTGCCTGCCTACTTTAACGACTCGCAGCGGCAGGCCACCAAGGACGCGGGCCGTATTGCCGGTCTTGAGGTGAAGCGGATCATCAACGAACCGACGGCGGCCGCCCTGGCCTACGGCATGGACAAGCAGCGGGGTGACCGCAAGATCGCCGTGTACGACCTCGGCGGCGGCACCTTCGACATCTCCATCATCGAAATCGCGGAGATCGATGGTGAGCACCAGTTCGAAGTACTTGCCACCAATGGCGACACGTTCCTGGGCGGAGAAGACTTCGACATGCGGATCGTGGAATACCTGGCTGGCGAGTTTCTGAAGGAGAGCGGCATCGACATCCGTCGCGATCCCCTCGCCATGCAGCGCCTGCGGGAAGCCGGTGAGAAGTCCAAGCTTGAGCTTTCGGCCCAGCAGCAGACCGAGGTCAATCTGCCCTACATCACGGCAGATGCGAGCGGCCCGAAGCACCTGAACATTCGTCTGACCCGGGCGAAGCTCGAGTCGTTGGTAGAGGACCTGATTGAGCGCACCATCGGCCCCTCCCGGATGGCCGTCAGCGACGCCGGCCTCAAGGTTGGGGATATCGACGACGTCATTCTCGTCGGCGGCCAGACGCGTATGCCGAAGGTCCAGGAAGCGGTGCGCAACTTCTTTGGCAAGGAGCCGCGGAAAGACGTGAATCCGGACGAGGCCGTGGCTGTGGGTGCCGCGATCCAGGCCGGCGTGCTGTCCGGGCAGGTCAAGGACGTCCTGCTGCTCGACGTGACCCCGCTGTCGCTGGGTATCGAAACGCTTGGTGGCGTGATGACCAAGCTCATCGAGAAGAACACCACGATTCCCACCCGGGCCAATCAGACGTTCTCAACCGCCGATGACAACCAGACAGCCGTGACGATCCACGTGCTCCAGGGTGAGCGGGACCAGGCGCGCCACAACAAGTCACTGGGCCGCTTTGACCTGGCAGAGTTGCCGCCGGCACCGCGGGGCATGCCCCAGGTTGAGGTCACCTTTGATATCGATGCCAACGGCATCCTGAACGTGTCGGCCAAGGAAAAGTCGACAGGCAAGGAGCAGAAGATCGTCATCAAGGCGTCCAGCGGCCTGGCCGAAGACGAGATCAAGCGCATGGTCGGTGAGGCAGAAACCCATGCCGAGGAGGACCGGCAGTTTCGCGAACTCGTGGAGGCCCGCAATCAGGCCGACGGGCTGGTGCACAGCACCGAACGTACCCTGCGGGACCTGGGCGACAAGGTCGAGGCTGCCGAGCGTGGCCGGATCGAGTCGGCTCTCTCGGACTTGAAGGACGTGATCAAGGGCGACGACAAGGCCAAGATTGAGCTCAAGAGCAAGGCGCTGGCGGAAGCTTCCGCTACCCTCGCACAGAAGGCTTTCGAGCAGGAGCAGGCGGCCTCTGGGGGCGCGGCGGGTGGTCCTGGTGGCGGCCAGAGTGGCGGCCAGGCTGGTGGCAGCGACGACAGTGTCGTGGATGCGGAGTTCGAAGAGGTCAAGGATGGCAAGGGCGGACGCTCCGGTACGGGCTGAAGGCCTTGCGCAGGAGCTGGCCCAGTAAGCCTGGAAGACCACGTCACTTTCCGTAAGGCCGACGGCCCGGTGCAGTACACCGGGCCGTCATTGCATTGGTTACCCCTATGACGAAACGTGACTACTACGAAGTCCTTGGCCTCAGTCGCGAGGCGCCCGATGTTGACATCAAGAAGGCGTATCGCCGTCTGGCCATGAAGCATCACCCGGATCGCAATCCGGACGATCCCAAGGCCGAGCTGGCCTTCAAGGAAGCCAAGGAGGCCTACGAGGTGCTCTCCGACGCGCAGAAGCGCGGCGTCTACGATCGCCACGGGCACGCTGGTCTCGAGGCCGCCGGCGGTGGTGGACGGGGGGGTCCCGGGATGAACCCGGGAGACGCTTTTGGGGACATCTTTGGTGATGTCTTCGGCGACATCTTTGGCGGCGGTCGCCGGGGCCGATCCACGGTGTTCCGCGGCGCCGATCTGCGCTACGAGCTGGCCCTGACCCTGGAGCAGGCCGTCTTCGGGGACACGATCAACCTGACGTTGCCCACCCAGGTGAACTGCGAGACCTGCAAGGGCTCCGGTGCCAAGCCGGGCACCAAACCGGTGACCTGCAAGACCTGTGAAGGCGCAGGTCAGGTCCGGATGGCCCAGGGATTCTTTTCGGTACAGCAGACCTGTCCGACCTGCCGCGGCGCTGGTCAGCAGATTGACCAGCCCTGTGGCGGATGCCAGGGGCGTGGCCGTGTCCAGAAGAACAAGACTCTCGCGGTCAAGGTGCCGGCCGGCGTGGACACTGGCGACCGGATCCGGCTCACCGGTGAGGGCGAGCCGGGTCAGAACGGCGGGCCGCCCGGGGATCTCTACGTCGAGATCCGGACCCAGCCCCATGAACTCTTCGAACGGGATGGGGCGGACCTGTCCTGCGGCATACCCGTGAACTTCGTCCTCGCCGCTCTCGGCGGGGTGGTGCAGGTCCCAACCCTGGACGGCGAAGTAGCCCTCAAGATTCCCGCCGAGACCCAGTCAGGCCGGGTGTTCCGGTTACGGGGCAAGGGCGTGAGGCCTGTCCGTGGGAACGGCCCGGGAGACCTCTACTGCCGGGTTGAGGTGGAAACGCCCGTCAATCTGACGACCGAGCAGAAGCGCCTGCTGGAGGCGTTTAACGAAGCGCTGCTCGCCGGAGGTGACCGGCATCGTCCCCGCAGTCAATCCTGGCTGGACGGGGTTCGCCAGTTCTTTGAAAAGATGACGCCCTGACCGGGCGCTGAGGGTTGGTGAGCAATGGCGCGGATAACGGTACTCGGAGCGGGCGGGCGGATGGGGACCGCCCTGATCCGGCTGATTGTTGCGGGTGGTGAGCACCAGCTGGTGGGTGCTCTCGTGGAGCCAGGCGATCCGGCGGTTGGCCGTGATGCTGGCCAGATGGCCGGCCTTGAACCCCTGGGGGTATTGGCCACCGACAACCTTGCCATCGCACTGAAGGGCGCTGGACCGGGCTCGGCTCGCGGCTGCGAGGTGGCCATCGATTTCACCGCGCCGGCTGCCACCCCGGGGCACGCAGCGGCCTGCGCAGCGGGTGGCCATGCGCTGGTTGTCGGGACTACCGGACTCGGCGCCGCTGAGTTGGGCGCCTTGCAGGCGGCTGCGCGTCGCGTGCCCGTCATTTACGCCCGGAACATGAGTCTGGGTGTCACGGTTCTGACCGAGTTGGCGCGCCAGGCCGCAATGCTGCTCGGTACCGGGTTTGACGTGGAGATTACTGAGGCGCACCACCGGGAAAAGAAGGATTCCCCGTCCGGGACCGCTCTCCAGCTTGGCGAGGCCGTGGCTCTCGTCCGCGGGCAGCAGCTGGCCGATGTTGCTGTCCTCTCAAGGTCAGGCCTGGCCACCACGGCCAGGACGCCGGAAGCGATCGGCTTTTCCTCCCTTCGGGGTGGCGCAATCGTGGGCGACCACACCGTGACGCTGGCGGGCGCCGAGGAGCTTCTTGAGCTTACGCACCGGGCCACTGACCGGGCACTGTTTGCCCGGGGTGCGTTGCGGGCAGCAGGCTGGCTGCAGGGCAAACCAGCCGGTCTGTACTCGCTTCGCGACGTGCTGGGTCTGCCGGGTTGAGGGGTGTCCTCGCTGCGTCCTGTCGTTTAGAATACGGCCCCTTCCATCAGAGATAAGTTGAGCGCAGGTTCGGCCCCGGCGAAGAGGGTTGACGATCCCTGCCTAGAGCAAATGCGCCCTGCAAAAGCACAGTCAACCCTAACCTCGCCCTTAGTTCGGCGGGGAACCGATAACCGCCGGTAGGAGAGCGTGATGGAACCCGCGCTGCTTGCCCTTCAGGACGGCACCATTTTCCGTGGCATTTCTGTCGGTGCACCAGGTCGTACGATCGGTGAGGTCGTGTTCAACACGGCGATGAGCGGCTATCAGGAGATCCTCACTGATCCATCTTATTGCCGGCAGATCATCACGCTGACCTACCCCCACATCGGTAACACGGCAACCAATAGCGAGGACCAGGAAAGCGAACGGGTCTTTGCGGCCGGACTCGTGATCCGGGATCTGCCTGCGGTCTCCAGCAGCTGGCGGAAGGAAGTGGAACTGCCGGAGTTCCTGCGCCGTGCTGGTGTCGTGGCAATTGCGGAGATCGACACGCGCAAGCTCACCCGCGTCCTGCGCGATAAAGGCACCATGTCGGGCTGCATCATGACGGGAGACGTAGACCCGGCCACTGCTGTTGATCACGCCCGGCGCTTTCCGGGGCTGGCGGGTATGGACCTCGCCAGGATGGTCAGCGCCAAGGATGCTTACCAGTGGAATCTCGGCGCCACATGGCCTGGCCCCGCGCCCGTCCGGCCCAAGCGGAGTGGCGTCTTCGATGTCGTGGCCTACGATTTTGGCATCAAGCGCAGCATTCTCCGCTTGCTGGTGGAGCACAACTGCCGGGTGACCGTGGTCCCGGCTGAGACGCCCGCCGAGAAGGTTCTGGCCCTCCGGCCTGATGGCGTGTTTCTTTCCAATGGTCCCGGAGATCCGGAGCCCTGCACCTACGCTATCGAGGCCATCCGGATCATCCTCGCGGCAGGCATCCCGGTTTTCGGCATCTGCCTCGGGCATCAGCTGCTCGGCCTGGCAAGCGGTGCGAAAACCGTCAAGATGAAGTTCGGCCACCACGGTGCCAATCACCCCGTGCAGGATCTCGCTACGGGCCAGGTGCTCATTACCAGCCAGAATCACGGCTTTGCCGTGGACGAGTCCAGTCTGCCGGCGACCTTGCGCCCAACACACCGTTCCCTGTTCGATAATTCACTTCAGGGAATTGAGCGAAGTGATTGTTTAGCTTTTAGTTTTCAGGGTCACCCGGAGGCCAGTCCAGGGCCCCATGATGTGCGTCCACTGTTTGCCCGCTTTGCCAGCCTCATGCGCCAGCGAGTGCAGCAAGAGCCCGGCGTGGCGAGTTCCGCCAAGCCGGCGTTGAAGACGAAGTAAGCGAGTCGCTGCCATGCCCCGGCGCACTGATCTAAAGAGCATCCTGATTATTGGCGCGGGCCCGATCGTTATCGGTCAGGCCTGCGAGTTTGACTACTCCGGCGTGCAGGCCTGCAAGGCGCTGCGCGAGGAGGGGTTCCGCGTGATTCTGGTCAACTCCAATCCGGCCACGATCATGACTGACCCCGAAATGGCCGATGCCACGTACATAGAGCCCGTCAACTGGCAGACGGTGGCCCGGATCATCGAGAGGGAGAGACCGGATGCCCTGTTGCCCACGATGGGTGGGCAGACCGCCCTGAACTGCGCACTGGATCTCGAGCGTGAAGGAGTTCTGGCGAAGTTCGGTGTGGAAATGATCGGCGCATCCCGGGAGGCGATCGACACAGCGGAAGATCGGGAGCTGTTCGGGCGGGCGATGAAGGAGATTGGCCTCGAGGTCGCCCGGGCGTCCACGGCCAGGACTATTGAGGAGGCCATCGAGGCGCAGGCCATGATTGGTTTTCCCACCATCATCCGGCCGTCCTTCACCCTCGGCGGCAGTGGCAGTGGTATTGCCTACAACCGCGAGGAGTTCGAGGCCATGGCCACTCGCGGCCTTGACCTCTCGCCGATCACGCAGATCCTGCTCGAGGAGTCCCTGATTGGCTGGAAGGAGTTTGAGATGGAGGTCGTCCGTGACAAGGCGGACAACTGCATCATCATCTGCTCCATCGAGAACGTCGACGCCATGGGGGTGCACACCGGCGATTCGATCACGGTGGCGCCGGCCCAGACGCTGACTGACAAGGAATACCAGCGGATGCGCGATGCGTCGATCGCGATTCTCCGCCGCATCGGGGTCGATACTGGCGGTTCCAACGTGCAGTTTGCGGTCAGCCCGACCGACGGCCGCATGCTGGTCATCGAGATGAATCCGCGGGTGTCCCGGTCGTCCGCGCTGGCTTCAAAAGCCACGGGTTTCCCCATTGCCAAGGTGGCGGCCAAACTCGCTGTTGGCTACACCCTCGACGAACTGCGCAACGACATCACCGGCGGTGCTACCCCGGCATCCTTCGAGCCCACCATCGACTACGTGGTAACGAAGGTGCCCCGCTTTACCTTTGAGAAGTTTCCTGGAGCCAATGATCGCCTGACGACGCAGATGAAGTCTGTGGGTGAAGTCATGGCTATGGGCAGGACCTTTCAGGAGTCACTGCAGAAGGCCCTGCGGGGCCTTGAGACGGGCATAAACGGTTTCGTCGAGAAGCTGCCGGCAGCGGCGACGAGCGATGACATGGATGTCCTGCGCCGCGAACTGCGGATGCCTGGCGCTGATCGCCTCCTGTATGTCGGGGACGCGTTCCGCCATGGACTGTCCCAGGCTGAGGTTGCCCACTTGTCGGGTATTGATCCCTGGTTCCTTGCCCAGATTGAAGACCTGATTCAGTGGGAGAGCCGCGTGCGTGACGAAGGGATGCCATTGTTCCAGGGCGCTGCACTGCGCACGCTGAAGCGCAAGGGCTTCTCGGACAGCCGGCTGGCGCATCTGCTCGGGATACAGGAGAACATTGTTCGCCAGGGCCGGCTGAAGGCCGGTGTTCGCCCTGTCTATAAGCGAGTCGACACCTGCGCTGCGGAGTTTGCCACAACCACTGCCTACCTCTACTCGACCTACGAGGAGGAATGCGAGGCAGCTCCGACCAGCCGCGACAAGATCCTGATTCTCGGCGGTGGCCCCAACCGGATTGGCCAGGGAATTGAGTTTGACTACTGCTGCGTCCATGCCGCCTTTGCACTCAAAGAGATCGGCTACGAAGCCATCATGATCAACTGCAACCCGGAGACCGTGTCGACCGACTACGACACGTCTGACCGGCTCTACTTCGAACCACTCACTTTCGAGGATGTCATGGAAGTGGTGGATCTTGAGCGCCCGAAGGGTGTAATCGTCCAGTTTGGCGGCCAGACACCCCTGAAACTCGCGCGCCGGCTGGAGGAGGCGGGGGTCCCCATCATCGGCACAAGTCCCGAGTCCATCGACATCGCCGAAGACCGGGAGCTGTTTCAGAAGCTCGTCCAGCGACTTGGCCTTCGTCAGCCACCGAACTGCACTGCCCGTACGCCTGAAGAGGCTGTCCGTCTGTCCGCTAAGGTCGGTTTCCCGCTCGTTATCCGTCCCTCGTTTGTGCTCGGCGGCCGTGCGATGGAAGTCGTCCACACGGAGGATGATCTTCGCGCCTACATGAAGGATGCCGTCAACGTCTCAAATGACAGCCCGGTCCTGCTGGACCGTTTTCTGGACCTCGCCGTGGAAGTGGATGTCGATCTCGTCAGTGACGGCACAGACGTGTTGATCGGCGGAATCATGGAGCACATTGAGCAGGCCGGCGTTCACTCGGGCGATTCCAGCTGTTCGCTGCCTCCGGCGACGCTGAGTCCCGAGATTCAGGCGGAGCTCATCAGTCAGGCGACGAAACTGGCCAAGGCTCTCAACGTTGTTGGCCTGATGAATACGCAGTTTGCGATCCAGAACGGCATTATCTACCTGCTCGAAGTGAATCCTCGCGCCTCGCGAACCGTGCCCTTCGTTTCGAAGGCTATCGGACTGCCACTGGCCAAAGTGGCGGCAAAGACGATGGTGAAGGTCACGCTGGCTGAGCAGGGGGCAACGACACAGCGGATTCCCGGCTTTTTCTCCGTGAAGGAAGCGGTATTCCCCTTCGTCAAGTTTCCCGAGGCGGACCCGATTCTCGGTCCCGAAATGAAGTCCACCGGCGAGGTTATGGGTACCGGGAGAACGTTCGCCGAGGCCTACGCAAAGGCGCAGATTGCCTCCGGTGTCGTTCTGCCGCGGCGGGGCACTGCGTTTCTGTCCGTGCGGGACCGGGACAAGCCGGCAGCCGTAAAGCTGGCCCAGTTGCTCATCGACCGGGGCTTCGACCTCATCGCTACCGGCGGCACTGCCAGCGCACTGGCCAAGGCGGGCTTAGCTTGCAGAAGGGTCAACAAGGTGCGGGAAGGCCGGCCCCACGTTGTGGATATGATCAAGAACGAGGAAATCAGCCTTATCGTCAATACCACGGAAGGGAAGCAGGCGATCAGGGAATCCCGTTCGATTCGCGGTGCTGCCGTGCACGGTAAGGTGACTTACTACACGACGATGCCCGCAGCACTGGCTACGAGTTATGCTCTTGATCACCTCGATGATGTCAGCGTGAACAGACTGCAGGATCTCCACGCAGGAGTGGTGCTGTGAAACGAGTGCCCCTGACGATTGGCGGAGCCGAGAAGATGCGTGCGGAAATTCGCACGCTGAAGGGCGAGGCGCGGCCGCGCGTTGTTCGGGCTATCTCCGAGGCGCGTGGTCACGGCGACCTGAAAGAGAACGCTGAGTATCACGCCGCGAAGGAAGAGCAGGGCTTCATTGAAGGCAGAATCCGTGAACTGGAGAGTCTGCTGTCGAACGCAGAGATCATCGATGTCGGGCGCCTTTCGGGAAACAAGAAGGTCGTGTTCGGCGCAATTGTGAGCCTCCTGGATGAGGCGGACGGCAAGGCCAGCCGCTATCAGATCGTCGGCGAGTATGAGGCGGACATGAAGCAGGGCCTCATTTCAATCACGTCCCCCCTGGCCCGGGCACTCATCGGCAAGGTGGAGGGGGACGTGGCCTCTTTTGTTGTTCCGGGTGGCGAGAAGAATCTGGAGATTGTTCGCGTCGAGTATCTTTGAAGCCGCACCTGGGGGAAGCAGCACCGGGGCCCCAGCAGAAGGCCGACCGCACTCAGGCTTCCGGAAGCTTCAGGCGGGCTCCGGTGGGGCATGGTCGGTAGAGCACCGCAACATTGCCTATCCTGGTGATCAGGCTGGCGCCGGTTCGGGCCAGAATGGCGTCAATCGCGGCATCGCGGTCAGTGCGATTGGCCGCAGACACCTTCAACTTGATGAGTTCATGATGGCTCAGTGCAGTTTCCAGTTCAGTCAGAAACGGCTCGGTCACTCCGCCGTTCCCGAGTCGCGAGACCGGCGTCAGCGCGTGGGCAAGACCCCGCAGATGCTTCTTCTGCTTTTCGGTCAGCTGCTGTGCCTGTTTTGCCATCGGTTGCGAGTATAGCGATGAGCAAGAATTCATCCAGCGCCCGATGGAAGGCCCGGCAGGCCCGGGATCCCTTCGTGAAGCGCGCCCAGGCGGAAGGCTGGCGCTCCAGGGCCGTCTTCAAGCTCTCGGAACTTCAGGGCCGTGAGCGCCTCTTCAAGCCGGGTTCTGTGGTCGTGGACCTGGGCGCGGCCCCCGGTGCCTGGAGCCAGTTCGCCGCCGGGGTGGTTGGCGCCCAGGGCCTGGTGCTGGCTGTAGATCTCCTGCCCATGGCAAATCTGGCCGGGGTTGAGATCTTCCAGGGCGATTTCCGCGAAGAAACTACTGTGAGCGCACTTCTCAGCCGGCTGGCAGGCCGCCCAGTAGACCTTGTGCTGTCGGATATGGCCCCCAATATGACGGGAACCCGGGTCGTGGATCAGCCCAGAACCATGCATCTCGCCGAATTGGCCAGTGACTTTGCGAGGCAGGTCCTCCGCCCGGGTGGTGCTCTGGTGGTAAAGCTGTTCCAGGGCGAGGGCTTCCAGGAGTATGTGGAGTCGACCCGGTCGCAATTTGCCTCAGTGCGTATGCGCAAACCGGCGGCGTCCCGGTCCGGAAACCGGGAGGCTTATCTGGTAGCGAGAAACTTTCGGCTGTAGTAGTGTCTAAAAGCTTGTAGCGTCAGAGTTTTGACGCCTTATCCCTGTCGTAGCAAAGGCCAAACCCGTGCTGAATGACCTGGCCAAGAACATCATCCTCTGGATCGTCATAGCCATTGTGCTGCTGACGGTTTTCCAGAGTTTCGGCACTGGCAACCGCCAGTCCGACACCATCGAGTATTCGGAGTTTCTGGACATGGTCCAGGCTGGCCAGGTGGGCCAGGTCATCTTTGAAGGCGATACCGTGAAGGGCGCCAAGACCACCGGCGAGCGCTTCACCACCTTCAGTCCGGAGACAGACAACACGGCCCTGATCGGCGAACTGAAGAAGAACAACGTGCGCATCAGTGCGATGGCCCCGAAGGGCCAGAATATTCTGGTCAGCCTGCTCATCAATTCCTTCCCCGTGCTGCTCCTTATTGGCGTCTGGGTCTACTTCATGCGGCAGATGCAGGGCGGCTCCGGGGGCCGGGGCGCAATGTCCTTCGGCAAGAGCCGGGCGCGCCTGCTCGGTGAAGATCAGGTCAAAGTTACCTTCATGGACGTCGCGGGCGTGGAGGAGGCGAAGGAAGAACTTTCTGAGATCGTCGAGTTCCTGAAGGATCCTGCCAAGTTCCAGCGTCTCGGCGGGAAGATCCCGCGGGGCGTGCTGATGATCGGGTCCCCGGGTACCGGCAAGACACTGCTTGCCCGCGCCATTGCCGGGGAAGCGAAGGTGCCGTTCTTCACCATCTCCGGTTCCGATTTTGTCGAAATGTTCGTCGGCGTCGGGGCCTCTCGCGTGCGGGACATGTTCGAGCAGGCCAAGAAGCACTCGCCCTGCATCATCTTCATTGACGAAATTGACGCCGTTGGCCGCCACCGGGGCGCTGGTCTCGGCGGCGGGCATGACGAGCGGGAGCAGACGCTGAACCAGCTCCTGGTGGAGATGGACGGCTTCGAAGGTAACGAAGGAACGATCATCATCGCGGCAACGAACCGGCCCGACGTGCTGGATCCCGCGCTGCTTCGGCCCGGTCGCTTTGACCGGCAGGTCGTGGTGCCGCTGCCGGACGTACGGGGCCGCGAGCAGATCCTCAAGGTGCACATGCGCAAGGTGCCTCTGGCTGACGACGTCAGGCCATCGATTATCGGACGCGGTACCCCGGGCTTCTCGGGGGCAGATCTCGCCAATCTCGTCAATGAGGCCGCCTTGTTTGCCGCGCGGGCAAATCGCCGCACGGTCACCATGGAGGACTTCGAGAAGGCCAAGGACAAGATCATGATGGGCGCCGAGAGACGCTCCATGGTGATGAACGAATCCGAGAAGAAGCTGACTGCCTATCATGAGGCGGGTCATGCCATCGTTGGCCTTTCCGTTCCCGACCATGACCCTGTCTATAAGGTCTCGATCATTCCCCGGGGAAGAGCCCTTGGCGTGACCATGTTTCTGCCGGAGGAGGACCGCTACAGCTACAGCAAGCGTCGCCTCAACAGTCAGATCGCCAGTCTGTTTGGCGGGCGCATCGCAGAGTCCCTGGTCTTTGGCCCCGATGCGGTGACCACGGGGGCCTCAAACGATATCGAGCGTGCCACAGACATTGCCCGCAACATGGTTACGAAGTGGGGGTTGTCGGACCGCCTCGGTCCGCTAACCTACACGGAAGAGGACGGCGAGGTTTTCCTGGGCAGGACGGTTACCCAGCACAAGCAGGTGTCTGACGTGACGATTCACGCCATTGACGAGGAAGTGCGGAGAATCATCGACAGCAACTACCAGCTGGCCTCTTCTATTCTCAATGCCCATCTCGAGCAGCTGCATGCCATGGCTGGTGCGTTGATCAAATACGAAACGATCGACGACAAGCAGATTGCGGACATCATGGCGGGCAAGCAGCCCAAGCCGCCAGAGGGCTGGGACAATTCCGGCCCGGGGACGCCAGCTACCGTTTTTGGCGGCTCCAAGCCGACCGGCGAGCCCGGCATAGGCGAGCCAGCCAGCCAGCACCGAACCCAGAGCTGACAACTGCCCTGCCTCCGCTGAAGTTCAGACAGCGATCCCTTCCGGATCGCTGTCTGGTTATGGGCGTCCTGAACGTCACACCCGACTCCTTTTCCGACGGCGGCAGTTACTCCAGCCCCCAGAGCGCGGTTGCGGCGGCTCTGGCCATGGCCACGGCAGGGGCTCACATCATCGACGTTGGTGGTGAGTCCACCCGACCTGGTTCGGAGTCTCCCGGGGTAGCCATCGAGCTCAGTCGGGTCATTCCGGTGATCAGCGAGTTGCGGCGGGTTTCCAGCGTCCTGATCTCGGTGGACACCAGCGAGCCCGACGTCATGCGAGCCGCAGTTGCCGCGGGCGCCGATATGCTCAACGACGTGCGGGCGCTGACGAGGCCGGGAGCTCTGGAAGCGGCCGCGGAGGCTGGCGTTCCGGTGTCCCTGATGCACATGCAGGGCACACCCGAGACCATGCAGCAGCGACCACACTACCTTGACGTTGTCGGCGAGGTTCTGGCTTTTCTGCTTGAACGGGTTGCGGAGTGCGTCGCAGCAGGGATCCCACCGGAGTCACTTATACTGGACCCCGGCTTTGGCTTCGGAAAGAACCTGGAGCACAACCTGGCCCTGCTCAGACACCTGGACGTTTTTGTGGCTGAGGGTCTTCCTGTGCTGGCGGGTTTCTCGCGGAAGTCGATGATCAGTCAGCTGGCGGGTGATCCGCAGGTGCCCCCTTCCGGGCGCCTTGGGGGTAGCCTGGCCCTGGCGCTGCAGGCCCGGGCGAGCGGGGCGCGTATCGTACGGGTGCACGACGTTCTTCCCACTGTCCAGGCCTTTCGAGTAATGGACGCAATCGAGAACAATTCATGAGCAGGAAGCTTTTTGGCACGGACGGAATTCGGGGCCGCGTTGGCGAGCATCCGATGACCGCCGAGTTTGCCCTCCGGCTGGCCAGTGCCGCTGGGCATGTGCTCGCCCCGGGTGGCGGGAAGGTCCTGATCGGCAAGGACACCCGCGTTTCCGGCTACATGTTTGAATCAGCACTGGAGGCCGGTTTTGTAGCCGCCGGCATGGATGTGCTTCTGGTGGGGCCCCTGCCCACGCCTGGTATTGCCTACCTGACCCGCATTCTGGGTGCCAATGTTGGCGTGGTAATCAGCGCTTCCCACAACCCCTACGAAGACAACGGCATAAAGTTCTTCGACGCCAACGGCGGCAAGCTGTCGGATGACATCGAAGCAGCCATCGAAGCCCGGTTGTCCGAGCCCGCTGTAACGCGCGAGTCCGGCTCCCTGGGACGCGCCAAGCGCGTCGATAATGCTCTTGATGCTTACAAGGCCTTCTGCATCTCGACCGTCCCCCCGGGCCTGCTGCTTGAGGGACTCAAGATTGTGATCGACTGCTCCCACGGAGCGGCCTACAAGGTTGCGCCGCGGGTGCTGTCGGAACTGGGGGCCGAGATTGTCCCCATCGGGTGCTCGCCAAATGGCCGCAACATCAACGACAGCTGCGGTTCAACCAAGCCAGAACTGCTCCAGCTGACTACCGAGGGGGTCCGCGCGGACCTCGGGATTGCCCTCGATGGCGACGGCGATCGAGTGTTGATGGTGGATCACCTTGGTCAGTTGATCGATGGTGACCAGCTGCTTTGGGTTCTTGCCAGCGCCTGGCAGAAGGCAGGCACTCTCAGCGGTCCGGTGGTTGGCACTCTGATGAGCAATCTGGGCCTGGAGGTGGGCCTGAAGGCGCTGGGCGTGGACTTTCGTCGCGCCAAGGTCGGTGACCGTTATGTTCTCGAAATGCTGCGCGAAACCGGTGGTCGCCTCGGCGGTGAGACCTCGGGTCACCTCATTTGCCTCGATAAGACCACCACTGGCGATGGTCTGATCAGCGCGTTGCAGGTGTTGTGCGTAATGAAGCAGTCGGGACTGACTCTCGCCGAACTGACTGCCGGCATGGTCCGCTACCCCCAGAAGCTCGTGAATATCAGGGTCAGTCAAAAGATTGACCTCAAGAACTCGGTGTCTATCCAGACTGCCGTGAGCCGGGCCGAGCAGCAGCTCGGTGCCCGCGGTCGGGTGGTTCTGCGTGCCTCGGGGACCGAACCCGTCGTGCGGGTTATGGTTGAGGGCGAGGTCCGGGCTGAGGTGGACCAGCTTGCGGATGAGATAGGGGCCGCGGTACTGGGAGCGCCGGCGAACTGACCCGCCTTCGACCCGCCGGTCCGCGTTGCTTTCACAGGCGCGGGAAGCTAACCTGCGGCGTCTTTTTTTTCGGGCTGCGGGCCTGCACCAATGGCATACAGGCGGCCTATAGTCGCAGGGAACTGGAAGCTGAATGGCAGCCGCCAGTCCAGTCGGGCGCTCGCAGTCGCGATTGTCGACGGTCTGGCCGGGATTGACCTCGGACCCGCCCGCCTGGGGGGCGAGAGTCCTCCCCTTGAAGTGCTGCTTTGCCCTCCCTTTGTCTACCTCGCAGAGTTGGCCGATCTCCTTGCCGTCAGCCAACTGCGTCTGGGCGCCCAGGATGTCGCGGCAGAGGACGTCGGGGCGTTTACCGGCGAAGTCGCTGCAGCCATGCTCCGGGAGGTGGGGTGCCGTTACGTGATCACGGGCCACTCCGAGCGGCGCGCGCTCTTCGGGGATACCGATGAGAAGGTGGCTGGCAAGGTTCTGGCGGCGCTCCGTGCCGGACTCTCCCCAATCCTGTGTGTCGGCGAGACTCGATCTGAGCGGGACGCCGGGCACACCCTCACGGTGGTTCGCCGGCAACTGGACGTGGTCCTGGCGGCGCTGGACTCGGGAAGGGTATCGGCGTCCGAGCGTCGGTTGATTTCAGTAGCCTACGAACCCGTCTGGGCGATTGGTACGGGCCTGAGCCCGACACCCGCCGAGGCCCAGGCCGTCCATGCCGACATCCGGGCCACGGTCGGGCGACGCGATGCTACAATGGCGTTCGACCTCCGGGTCCTATACGGGGGCAGCGTCAAGGCGTCCAACGCGAAGGACCTTTTCGCGATGCAAGATATCGATGGCGGGCTGATCGGCGGCGCAGCGCTGCTGGCTGGTGAGTTTGTGAGCATTTGCAAGGCGGCGGCAAGCTGATGACGACACTACCTACTCTCGTGCTGATTGTGCACGTACTCATTGCAGCCAGCATAGTGGCTCTGGTTCTGCTTCAGCGCGGGAAGGGCGCGGATGCCGGGGCGGGTTTTGGGGCGGGCGCCTCTGGCACGGTTTTCGGTGCACGCGGCTCGGCAAACTTTCTGTCCCGCTCCACCGGTGTGCTGGCCTTGTTCTTCTTTTGCACGAGCCTTGGGCTTGCCTACCTGGGAACGCAGCGGGAGGCGCCGAAGAGCATCCTGGATGCCGTGCCGCCCGTTCAGGTCCAGGGAGAACCGGTTGCCACCCCGGTGCCTGGCGCGCCGCCAGCTTCCCTGGAGGTTCCGGCGTTGCCGTCGGCTGCCCCTGCAGCGACAGGGCAGCCAGCAACAGGGCAGCCGGCGATGCCCGCCTTGCCAGCTGAGCCGGGCACGTAAGAGGCTGCGGGAAGATAGTTATTGCCGACGTGGTGGAATTGGTAGACACACCGTCTTGAGGGGGCGGCGGCGCAAGCTGTGTGAGTTCGAGTCTCACCGTCGGCACCAATTGAGCGAGACCATAGGTTTCTTGAGTGACTGCGACGTTTGGGCGTCGCCAGACTTTAGAGGGTTGAAGGAGCGCCCGTGCTGACCAACTACATTCCGGTATTGGTCTACCTTTGTGTGGCGTTGGGTATCGGCCTGATTCTCCTCGGCCTTGGTTTTCTCATCGGCCGGGGGAGCAAGTACCCCGAAAAACTCTCACCCTATGAATGCGGCTTCGAACCCTTCGAAGACAGCCGCATGAAGTTCGACGTTCGTTACTACCTCGTAGCCATTCTCTTCATCGTCTTCGATCTGGAAATTGCCTTTCTCTTCCCCTGGGCAGTCACTCTTGACGAGATCGGCCTGACGGGAATTCTGGCCATGGGGGTCTTCCTCGCCGTTCTGGTGGTGGGCTTCATGTACGAATGGAAGAAAGGGGCCCTGGAGTGGGACTAGAAACGCACTTTGGCGAACCCCAGCCGGATATTCTCCAGCAGCGCGGTTTTGTCGTGACCAAGCTGGACGATCTCATCAACTGGGCGCGCACCGGCTCCCTGTGGCCCATGACGTTCGGGCTGGCCTGCTGTGCCGTCGAAATGATGCATGCCGGCGCCGCCCGTTACGATCTGGATCGGTTCGGCGTCATCTTTCGTCCCAGCCCGCGCCAGTCGGACGTGATGATCGTCGCGGGCACCCTGACCAACAAGATGGCGCCCGCCCTGCGCAAGGTCTACGACCAGATGGCCGAGCCGCGTTGGGTGATCTCCATGGGATCCTGCGCCAACGGTGGAGGCTACTACCACTATTCCTATGCGGTAGTTCGGGGTTGCGACCGGATCGTCCCCGTGGATGTCTACGTACCTGGTTGTCCGCCTACGGCAGAGGCCTTGCTTTACGGCATCATCCAGCTGCAGAACAAGATCCGCCGCACGAACACGATTGCCCGATGACCGCCCGGCAGACCAGTCCCCGCCAGGAAGTGCTCGCTGCCAGTATTTCTGAGCGGTTCGGTGCGAGCGTTGTCCGCATTACTTCCCGCTGCGGCGAACTGGGCTACGAGGTTGCTCCGGCGGACTTGCTGGCCGTCGCGCGCAGCCTGCGCGATGATTTTGCCTTTGAGATGCTGATCGACCTGTGCGGCGTTGATTATCTGACTCACGGCCGGGACGAGTGGGAAACTCACGATGCCACCAGCGGTGGCTTTAGCCGCGCTGCAGAGCAGGGCACCATACTGGCCGACCCCGGCCAGCAGTTCGATGCACGACGTTTCGCCGTGGTCTATCACCTGTTGTCCGTCAGCGGCAACCTGCGCCTGCGGCTTACCGTATTCACTGGCGTGGATAACCCGCCTGTGATTCCCTCGGTCATTGGTGTCTGGGCGGCAGCCAACTGGTATGAGCGCGAGGCCTTTGACCTGTTCGGCATCCTCTTCGAGGGGCACCCGGATCTGCGCCGGCTCCTGACCGACTATGGGTTTATCGGGCATCCGTTCCGCAAGGACTTTCCCCTGTCCGGAAACCTGGAAGTTCGCTACGACCCGGAGCAGGGGCGGGTGGTCTACCAGCCGGTCACTATCGAGCCCCGGACGCTGGTTCCCCGGGTGATTCGCGACGACAACCGCTATGCGCCGGATCTGAAGGACGGGCATGGCTGAGTTCCAGAATTTCACCCTTAATTTCGGTCCGCAGCATCCGGCTGCGCATGGTGTTTTACGCCTGGTTCTCGAGATGGACGGCGAGACCGTTCAGAAGGCGGATCCACATATCGGCCTGCTGCACAGAGGGACGGAGAAGCTCGCCGAGAGCAAGCCCTTCAACCAGAGCATCGGCTACATGGATCGACTGGACTACGTATCCATGATGTGCAACGAGCATGGTTATGTGCTGGCCATCGAGAAGCTCCTCGGCATCCAGGTGCCCAGGCGCGCTCAGTACATTCGGGTCATGTTCGATGAGGTGACGCGGATTCTCAATCACCTGATGTGGCTTGGAGCCCACGGGCTCGATATCGGGGCGATGACGGTGTTTCTTTACTGCTTCCGCGAGCGGGAGGACCTGATGGACTGCTACGAAGCTGTCTCAGGCACGCGCATGCACGCCACCTACTACCGGCCGGGCGGCGTCTACCGGGATCTGCCGGACAGCATGCCCAGGTTTCAGTCCTCGGAGTTTCGTTCCGGCAAGGAAGTAAAGCGGCTCAATGCGGCCCGCGAAGGGTCTCTCCTCGACTTCCTTGAGGACTTCACCCGTCGCTTCCCAAAGTGTGTGGACGAGTACGAGACCCTGCTGACTGACAACCGGATATGGAAGCAGCGGACAGTGAATATCGGCGTCGTGAGTCCGGAGCGTGCGCTGCAGCTCGGCTTCACGGGTCCGATGCTCCGGGGTTCCGGTGTGGAGTGGGACTTGCGGAAGAAGCAGCCCTACGAGGTATACCCGGAGCTTGAGTTCGACATTCCGGTCGGTGTGAACGGCGATTGCTACGATCGCTATCTCGTCCGGATCGAGGAATTGCGCGAAGCTAACCGCATTATTCGCCAGTGCATCGACTGGCTGCGGCGCAATCCCGGTCCAGTGATGCTGGATGATCGCAAGTTTGCCCCGCCCAGTCGCGAGGCCATGAAGGACGACATGGAGTCCCTGATTCATCACTTCAAGCTGTTCACGGAGGGTTACACGGTGCCGGCCGGCGAGGCGTATGCCGCCGTCGAGCACCCGAAGGGGGAGTTTGGCGTTTACCTCGTGTCCGATGGTGCCAACAAGCCCTATCGGCTGAAAGTGCGGGCCCCCGGGTTCGCCCACCTCTCCGCCATGGCCGAAATGGTGGAGGGCCACATGCTGGCCGACGTGGTTGCCGTCATTGGCACGCAGGATATCGTCTTTGGTGAGATTGATCGCTGATGGAAGCACCTGACACCGCCGGAGCCGGGCTCTCCCCGCATCTACGCGCCGAGATTGACCGCTGGATTGCACGTTTTCCTGCGGGCAGGCAGCGGTCCGCCGTTATCGCGGCGTTGCATGCCGCCCAGCATGAAAACAACGGGTACCTGACGCGGGAGTTGATGGAGGCTGTTGGGGCCTACCTCGGGCTCCCACCCATCCAGGTATTCGAAGTGGCTTCCTTCTATTCAATGTTCGAGACCAAGCCGGTAGGGCGGCACAGTATCTCGGTGTGTACCAATATCTCCTGCATGCTTTGTGGCGGGGAAAAGATTTTGGCGCATGTCGAGAAGCGCCTCGGCATCAAGGTGGGAGAAAGTACAGCCGATGGCCGCTTCTACCTCAAGAAGGAAGAAGAGTGCCTGGCGGCGTGTTGCGGGGCGCCGATGATGATGGTCGATCACAAGTACTACGAGAATCTCACAACTGCCCGGGTCGACGAAATTTTGAGCGGCATGGAATCTTTGCCCGGGCAGAAGGTAGGTCATTCCCATGACTGAGGCGCACCGTTACGAGCATAACCTTGTCTGCTTCCAGACCCTCGGTAAGGACCAGCCTGCCAGTCTCAGGACCTACCGGGAGATTGGTGGCTATGAGGTCTGGGAGAAGATCCTTGCCGGCGGTATGACTCGCGAGCAGGTCATCGACGGCGTCAAGGCTTCAGGACTGCGCGGTCGTGGGGGCGCGGGTTTCCCGACGGGCGTCAAGTGGAGCTTCATGCCCAAGGACGCTTCCGGACAGAAGTACGTGGTCTGCAACTCTGACGAAAGCGAGCCGGGCACCTGCCACGACCGGGAGATTCTCCGCTACAACCCGCATTCCGTAATCGAAGGCATGGCCATCGGCGCGTTCGCCATGGGTGCCACCGTGGGCTACAACTACATCCGCGGGGAGTTTCTCGATGAGCCGGTGCCGGTCTTTGACGAGGCACTGAGAGAAGCCTATGCGGCCGGTCTCCTGGGCCATAACATCCGTGGCTCGGGGATCGACTTTGACTTGCACACCTTCGTTGGTGCCGGCGCTTATATCTGTGGCGAGGAGACGGGCTTGCTGGAGTCCCTGGAGGGCAAGCCGGGCAAGCCACGCTTCAAGCCGCCATTCCCTGCTGCCTTTGGCCTCTATGGACGGCCGACGACGATCAACAACACGCAGTCCTTTGCCTCTGTCCCCGCGATCCTGCGCCGTGGCCCCAAGTGGTTTGCGGATCTCGGTCCGGAGGGGTCGGGCGGGACAGCCCTGTTTTCGGTTTCAGGGCACGTGGAGAAGCCGGGTAACTTCGAGTTGCCGCTTGGTATTCCCTTCCGCGATCTCCTCGAGATCGCGGGTGGCGTGCGGCACGGTCGTGCCCTGAAGGCGGTGATCCCCGGAGGGTCGTCAGTCCCCGTGGTGCCCGGAGCCGTCATCCTCGAGGCCACCATGGACTACAACGGCTTGAAGAAGATCGGGACGTCTCTCGGCACCGGTGCCGTGGTTGTCATGGACGACACGACCTGCATGGTCAGCATGCTGCGGCGGATAGCCCGCTTCTACTATGCAGAGTCCTGCGGACAGTGCACGCCCTGTCGCGAGGGCACCGGCTGGCTGTATCGGATGCTGAGCCGCATTCTTGAAGGGCAGGGGCGGCGCGATGACCTGAAAATGCTCCTCGATGTGGCCAACAGAATCGAGGGTCACACGATATGCGCGCTGGGCGATGCGGCTGCCTGGCCGGTGCAGAGCTTTCTCCGGCATTTCATGCCGGAGTTCGAGTACATGATCGAGCATCGCGGTCGCTCCATCGTTGATGCGCGGCCGGAGGTCGCCTGAGTCCGATGCCCGATAACACGATCAAGGTTGAGATCAACGGCGTGGAGATTGACGCGCGTCCCGGCGAAATGCTGATCGCAGTCACGGACCGGGCCGGGATTTACGTGCCCCGGTTTTGCTACCACGAGAAGCTGTCAGTGGCAGCAAATTGCCGCATGTGCCTCGTCGAGGTCGTAAATGCCCCGAAGCCGCTGCCGGCTTGCGCGACGCCGGTGACCAACGGCATGAAGGTGGCCACCCGGTCGGCCAAGGCCATTGGTGCGCAGAAAGCAGTGATGGAGTTTCTGCTCATCAACCATCCGCTCGATTGTCCTATCTGCGATCAGGGCGGTGAGTGCGAGCTGCAGGATCTGGCCATGGGTTTTGGTCGTGATGTCTCCCGCTTCACCGAGCGGAAGCGCGTGGTGAAGGACAAGGACATCGGCCCCCTGGTTTCCACCGACATGACCCGCTGCATTCATTGCACCCGCTGCGTGCGCTTCGGCCAGGAGATTGCCGGAATCCAGGAACTGGGCACGATCGGCCGTGGCGAGCGGATGCAGATCAGCACATTTATCGAGCAGAGTGTCGATCACGAGCTCTCTGGGAACATCATTGATCTGTGTCCGGTTGGCGCACTCAACAGTAAGCCCTACAGATTCAGCGCCCGCGCCTGGGAGATGCAGGCCTTGCCAACGGTGGCACCCCACGACTGCGTGGGCTCCAACCTGTCGGCCCATGTGCTTCTGGGCAAGGTGAAGCGCGTGGTTCCCCGGACTAACGAGGGAATCAATGAAACCTGGCTGGCCGATCGGGACCGCTTCAGCTACGAGGGGATCTACGCCGATCGCCTTCCGCAGCCGCTGCTCCGGGTGGGTGATGCGCTGCGACCGGTTAGCTGGGAGGTAGCCCTTGAGGCTGCTGCCCGGGGACTTGCCGGTGCCGTTCAGCAGGACCCCAACGCGCTCGGCGCCTGGGTGGCCCCAACCTCAACTGTCGAGGAGGGGTTTCTCCTGCAGCGCCTGTTGCGGCATCTGGGTTCCGACAGCCTCGACTACCGGCTGAGACGCAGGGACTTCCGTTTGCAGGACCGTGATCCCGTCTTTCCCTGGCTGGGCATGTCGCTGGCGGACCTGGAGAAGGCGGATGTCATTCTCGTTGTGGGGTCGAATCTCCGGAGCGAAGCACCACTGATCGCCCACCGGGTGCGAAAGGCTGCCTTGCGGGGAGCACGGGTGGTCTTCATCAACCCGGCCCGCTACGAGTATCTGCACAGTATTGCGGGCTACCTTGAAACTGGCCTGGATCTGGTGGCGGGCGTGCGCCGTCTGCTGGCTGACAGCCCCGATGCCGAGGCTGCCGCCATTGTTGCCCTGTTGCGCGCTGCAGACCGGCCCATCGTGCTGCTCGGGCAGATCGCCAGCCGGCATCCCCGCCTTGCGGACCTGCGCCAGGTGGCTGGCGAGCTGTCCCGGCAATACTCGGCACGTCTCGGTTATCTTTCCGAAGGGGCAAACTCGGCGGGCCTTGCGCTGGCGGGCGTCCTTCCGCACCGCGGACCGGGTGGGCGTCCGGTGGCCAGGGCGGGCCGGAACGTGGCCGAGATGGTCAACCAGCCACAATCCGGCCTTGTCCTGCTCAACGTGGAGCCTGAACACGACTGCGCAGACGCCCAGTTGGCGGTGAGTGCCCTTAAGGCTGCGGGCTTTGTCCTGGCGTTGTCGCCTTACCTGAGCCCTGCTCTGGAGGCTCACGCTGATGTGATCCTGCCGACGGGAACCTCCATGGAAACGGCCGGAACCTTTGTCAATTGCGAGGGCCGGTGGCAGAGCTTCAACGGTGTTGCGTCTCCGGTGGAGACCAGCAGGCCGGCATGGAAGGTCCTGCGGGTCCTGGGCAACCTGCTGCAGGTCCCAGCTTGCGACTACGCCAGTGCCGACGAGATTCGAGAGGAAGTTATGGCCCTGGCAGGGGAGGTGCAGCCGGACAACACAGTGGCCGTCACCGCGATTCCGCCAGCAACCACCTCTGCCGGAGTAGAACTCCGCGATCTGGACGTCCCCATGTATCAGACGGACGGCATCCTCCGGCGTTCTCCGGCCCTCCAGCAGACCAGTGTGGCCCGTGGCTAGCCTGTCTTTCCTGCAGACCCCCTGGCTGGCGCTGCCGGAACTGGTGCGCTATCTGCTGGTGCTGGTCGGCCAGATCCTGGCGCTGACGATCGTGGTTGTTCTCTGCGTCGCCTTTCTGACCTACCTGGAGCGTAAGGTCATTGGCTACATGCAGAACCGGATTGGGCCTAACCGGGTAGGCCCCCGGGGCTGGTTCCAGCCCTTCGCTGACGTGATCAAGCTGCTGGTCAAGGAAGTTGTTATTCCCTCCAGTGCCAACCGGTTCCTGTTCGTCATTGCACCCCTGCTGTCCATTGTCCCGGCCCTTGCCACCTGGGCTGTCATCCCGCTCTTTCCTGGCTTCGCCATTGCCGACATTGATGCCGGGCTGCTCTATGTTCTGGCGCTCACGTCATTGGGTGTCTACGGCGTAATCCTCGCGGGCTGGGCCTCCAATTCAAAATACGCACTACTCGGAGCGATGCGCTCTGCAGCCCAGATCGTGGCCTATGAGATTGCGATGGGTTTCGCGCTGGTCGGCGTGCTGATGGCCGGCGGCAGCCTGAACCTCGGCAAGCTGGTTGAAGCCCAGTCCGGCGGCCTGTTCAGCTGGTTCTGGCTCCCGCTCTTTCCCTTGTTCATCGTCTACTTTGTCTCCGGTGTTGCCGAGACCAACCGGGCGCCGTTTGACGTGGCCGAAGGCGAGTCGGAGATCGTGGCGGGCTTTCACGTGGAGTACTCGGGCGTTGCCTTCGCCATCTTCTTCCTGGCCGAGTACGCCAACATGATCCTGATTGCCGCGCTCACGGCGGTGATGTTCTGGGGTGGCTGGGATTCGCCCTTCGCGGGCCCGCTGCTGGGCTTTCTGGACGGCACCATTCTTGAGGTTCTCCGGCTGCCCGGGATCCACTGGCTGGCCCTGAAGATCGCTATTTTCCTGTTTTGCTTTCTCTGGTTCAGGGCTACCTTTCCCCGCTATCGTTACGACCAGATCATGCGACTTGGCTGGAAAGTCTTCATTCCGGTCACGATCGTCTGGATCGTGATTGAAGGCGCGATGGCAGCCCTGCGCGTTGGCCCCTGGAATACCTGAAGCCCATGAACAGCATCACGAACGCGATCAAGACTCTTACCCTCTGGGAATTGCTGAAGGGTTTGCAACTGACCCTGAAGAACCTGTTCGTCAGGAAAGTAACGATCCAGTATCCGGAAGAGAAGACGCCCCAGTCGCCGCGCTTTCGCGGGTTGCATGCCCTTCGTCGCTACCCGAACGGCGAGGAGCGTTGTATTGCCTGCAAGCTCTGCCAGGCCGTCTGTCCTGCTGCTGCAATTACCATCGAGTCCGATGTCGGGGCTGACGGAACCCGCCGTACCACCCGGTACGACATCGATCTCTTCAAGTGCATCTACTGTGGCTTCTGTGAAGAGGCATGTCCCGTCGACGCGATTGTGGAGACCCGGATCTTCGAGTACCACATGGAGAATCGGGGGGAGAACATCATGACCAAGGACAAGCTGATGGCGGTTGGCGAGAAGTACGAGGCGGTCATCGCGGCTGACCGGGCGACCGACGCCCCTTACCGCTAGATCCGGACGCCAGGAAAACCATGTTCACCACGTTTCTATTTTATGCGCTGTCGACCGTCCTGCTGGCGGCTGCGATAGGCGTCATTACCGCCCGGAATCCGGTCTACGCCGCGTTGTTTCTGATCCTGGCCTTTGTCGCCAGTGCCGTCCTCTGGCTGCTGCTGGAAGCCGAGTTTCTCGCCATTGTCCTGGTGCTTGTCTACGTCGGTGCGGTAATGGTCCTGTTCCTCTTCGTCGTGATGATGCTGGATATCAACGTCACGACGATGCGCGAGGGCTTTCTGCGGTACGCCCCGGTGGGGGCGATTGTGGCGGGCATCATTGTCCTGGAACTCGCCTATGTCATCTGGTTTCGCAGTGACGGCCTGCCGGTGGGTGCGCAGCTTGTACCCCGGGATGGGGCGTACTCCAGTACGGAGGAGTTGGGGAAGGTCCTTTACACCCAGTACCTTTATCCATTCGAGCTTGCCGGCATGCTGCTGCTGCTGGCCATCGTCGCCGCCATCCTGCTGACCATGCGCCACCGTCCGGGCCTCAAGGTTCAGGATGTAGCCGAGCAGGTGAAGGTGCAGCGCGGGGACCGTGTCCGCATGGTGCAGATGAAGTCGGAGTCGGAATGATGGTCACGCTGTCCCACTATCTGACTCTCTCGGCCCTGCTGTTTACCATCAGCATTGCCGGGATCTTCCTTAACCGTAAGAACGTGATCGTCCTCCTCATGTGCGTCGAGTTGCTGCTGCTGGCGGTCAACTTCAATTTCATTGCGTTCTCCCGTTATCTCGACGACCCGGCCGGGCAGGTTTTTGTGTTCTTTATTCTCACCGTGGCCGCCGCGGAGTCAGCCATTGGCCTGGCCATCCTGGTGGTGTTGTTCCGGAGCCGGCGCAGCATCAACGTCCAGGAGTTGGACGTGCTGAAGGGTTGAACTGATGGAACGCATTTATCTCGCCATCGTTCTGTGCCCCTTGTTCGCCGCTCTGGTGGCCGGGCTCTTTGGCCGGCAGATCGGCCGTGCCGGCGCGCACACGGTTACCATTCTGGGAGTTGGCGCATCTTTTGGTCTTTCTCTGCTGGTCCTGAAGGACCAGTGGCTCGAGGGTGCAGCAGCCTTTAACGGCACGGTCTACACCTGGGCCGTGGTAGACGGCGTCACGATGAATGTTGGCTTTCTGGTGGATCGGCTGACGGCGCTGATGATGGTCGTCGTCACGTCGGTGTCCCTCATGGTGCATGTGTACACGATCGGCTACATGCACGACGACCCGGGCTACCAGCGCTTCTTCAGCTATATCTCGCTGTTTACCTTTGCCATGCTCACGCTAGTCATGGCGAACAACTTCCTCCAGCTGTTCTTCGGCTGGGAGGCTGTGGGCCTGGTGTCCTATCTGCTGATTGGCTTCTGGTACACGCGACCGACAGCCATCGTGGCCAACCTGAAGGCCTTCCTGGTCAATCGAGTGGGGGATTTCGGGTTCCTGCTCGGCATTGCTCTGATCCTTATGGCCACTGGCAGCCTCGATTACGCCACGGTGTTCGCCAGGGCGCCGGAAATGAGCACCCAGACAATCGAGTTGTGGTCGGGCGCGCCGTGGTCCGTCATGACGGTGGCCTGTCTGCTGCTGTTTGTGGGTGCGATGGGTAAGTCGGCCCAGATGCCGCTGCACGTCTGGCTGCCAGATTCCATGGAGGGTCCGACACCGATCTCTGCTCTTATTCACGCGGCGACCATGGTGACGGCTGGCGTGTTCATGGTGGCGCGCATGTCGCCGCTCTTTGAGTACTCCGAGACGGCGCTGTCGGTGGTGCTGGTCATCGGCGCGACCACGGCGCTGTTCACCGGGTTTCTCGGCGTCGTGCAGAATGACATCAAACGGGTGGTGGCCTATTCAACGCTGTCGCAGCTTGGCTACATGACGGCAGCACTCGGCGCCTCCGCCTATGCGGTCGGCGTGTTTCATCTGATGACCCATGCCTTCTTCAAGGCCCTGTTGTTCCTGGCTGCCGGTTCGGTCATCGTCGCGATGCACCACGAGCAGGACATCCGGAAGATGGGCGGATTGCGGAAGTACCTGCCAATCACCTGGCTGACCTGCCTGATCGGAACCCTGTCCCTGATCGGCTTCCCCGGGTTTTCGGGCTTCTTCTCGAAGGACGCACTGATCGAGGCCGTCGGGCATGCTGACAGGGCAGGGGCCACCTATGCCTGGTGGTGCCTGCTGATCGGTGTATTCGTCACGGCGCTGTACTCGTTCCGCATGTACTTCCTCGTGTTCCATGGTCCGGAGCGCCTCGATGCCGAGACCAAGGCGCACCTGCATGAGTCACCCTGGGTAATCACCCTGCCTCTTGTGCTCCTTGCAATCCCGTCGGCGATCGTCGGCTGGCCCACCATCGCACCGGTGGTGTTTGGTGATTACTTTGGCTCGGCCATCATGGTTCTGGAACGCAACGACGTGCTTGGGGAGCTGGCCGGGGAGTTCCATGGCCCCTGGGCCTATATCCTCCACGCCTTCTCTGCGCCGATACCGTACCTGGCCTTGGCCGGAGCTCTGACAGCCTGGTACCTGTACCTCCGCAATCCGGGGCTGGCAGAAACTGTCCGGCTGCGCTTCCGATGGCTGCACACCCTGTTAATGAACAAGTATTACTTCGATGACTTCAACGACAAGGTGCTGGCCCGGGGGAGCAGGGGGCTTGGCAACCTGTTCTGGCAACTGGGCGACGTTCTGGTCATTGATGGTGGTCTGGTCAATGGCAGCGCAAGGCTCGTTGGCTGGGCTGCGCAGGTCAGCCGTCAGCTGCAAAGCGGATACCTGTATCACTATGCCTTCGCCATGATCATCGGCCTGGCGGTAATGGTTGGCTGGCTCCTGCTGGGGGCCTGAGTTAATGGGCAGTTCGATGATCGAGGGCGCGTTGGGCATTGGTACGCTGAGTATTCTGGTCTGGCTTCCCATCCTGGGTGGCCTGCTGCTGCTCCTCGGCAGAGCCGAGACTCGGCCTGGTGAGAAGGGCGCCAACCTGCGCCTCGACCGTTGGCTGGCCCTGGCCGTCTCCGTTCTCACCTTTGTTCTCAGTGTGCCGCTCTGGACCCAGTTCGACGCGTCTACCCCCAGCATGCAGTTCGTCGAACGTCTTCCCTGGATACGCACCTTCAATGTGGAGTACTACCTGGGAGTCGACGGTTTCTCCATGCCGTTGATCCTGCTCACCACCTTTCTTACCCCCATCGTCGTGCTGGCCGGCTGGCAGGTTATCGAGAAGCGCACGGCCCAGTATTTCGCCGCATTCCTCATTCTGGAGGGCCTCATGATCGGCGTGTTCGCGGCCCTGGATGCGTTGCTCTTCTACGTGTTCTGGGAGGCCATGCTGATCCCGATGTTCATCATCATCGGCGTCTGGGGCGGTGAGCGGCGGGTCTACGCGACCATGAAGTTCTTCCTTTATACCTTCCTGGGCTCCGTATTCATGCTGGTGGCCCTGATCTACCTTTACCTCAAGTCCGGCAGCTACAGTATTCTGGACTTCCAGAATCTGCCGCTGACGCTGACGGAGCAGATACTGATCTTCCTGGCGTTCCTGTTCGCCTTTGCGGTGAAGGTGCCCATGTGGCCGGTGCACACCTGGCTGCCGGATGCCCACGTGGAGGCGCCCACGGGTGGCTCGGTTATTCTGGCCGCTGTTCTGCTCAAGATGGGCGGCTACGGCTTCATCCGCTTCAGTTTGCCGATTACTCCGGATGCCAGCAGTGAGCTGGCCTGGCTCATGATTTCCCTGTCCCTCGTCGCGGTGGTCTATATCGGCCTGGTCGCGCTGGTGCAGAAGGACATGAAGAAGCTGATTGCCTATTCCTCAATTGCGCACATGGGCTTCGTCACCCTCGGATTCTTCGTGGGCTGGCAGATCCTCGAGCGAACCGGCACGACCGCGGGTATTGCGATGGGAATCTCCGGTGGCATGTTCCAGATGATTTCCCACGGCTTCATCTCCGGCGCCCTGTTTCTTTGCGTGGGGGTGCTCTATGACCGGCTGCACAGCCGGCAGATTGCCGACTACGGTGGCGTCGTCAACACCATGCCCCGCTTTGCGGCGTTTATGGTGCTGTTCGCCCTCGCCAATGCGGGTTTGCCGGGAACGTCGGGCTTTGTCGGCGAGTTCCTGGTGATTCTCGCGGTGTTCAAGGCGGGCTTCTGGTATGCCTTCCTTGCGGCTACTACCCTGATCCTTGGTGCGGCCTACACTCTCTGGATGGTGAAGCGGGTGGTGTTTGGCGCCGTGGCCAATGAGGGCGTGGCTGGCCTGAGCGATGCCTCCGGCCGCGAACTGCTGATCCTGGCGCTGGTTGCTGCCGGTGTGCTCGGCCTCGGCTTGTGGCCTGCGCCTCTTGCCGACGTCATGGCGGCCAGCGTCGACCACCTTGCCCTGCAGATAACCCAGTCGAAACTGGCGGGTGCCCTGTGAGCACGATGGCATCTGCCCTGAGTACGGACCTGCTGACGGCGTGGCCGGAGATCATTCTGGCGGTTGGCCTGTGTCTCGTACTGGTCGTCGACATATTCCTCAAGGACAGTTATCGGGATGTCACCTACCTGCTATCGATCTTTCTGCTGGCCGGGATCGCCTGGTCCCTGCTGGGCGCGGGAGCAGGAGGGGAGACCACGCTCGCCTTCGGCGGCTCCTATATCAGCGATCCTCTTAGTCGGGTCCTGAAGCTGTTTGCCGTCGCGGCCGTGGCTACGGTGTTTCTCTACTCCCGGCCGTACCTGCGGGCCCGGGGGCTGCACCTTGGGGAGTTTTACGTGCTGGGGCTGTTTGCCCTGCTGGGTATTCTGGTACTGGCTTCAAGCTACAGCCTGCTCGTGAGCTACCTGGGTCTCGAGTTACTGTCCCTCAGCCTCTACGCGATGGTGGCCTTCAACCGGGACTCACCGCTGGCGGCCGAGGCTGCCATGAAGTACTTCGTCCTCGGCGCCATTGCTTCGGGGACTCTGCTCTACGGCATGTCCCTGGTCTACGGCGTTACGGGCAGCCTGAACATTGGTGACCTGCAGGCGACGATCGGCACTGCCCAGGCGTCATCCCTGAGTCTGTGGGTGGGCCTGGCGTTTCTGGTGGCAGGCATCGCCTTCAAGTTTGGTGCGGTGCCGTTCCATATGTGGGCGCCGGACGTCTACCAGGGTGCGCCCACGGCGGTAACCCTGTTCGTGGGTACAGCGCCAAAGCTGGGGGCGCTGGCCCTGGCGATCCGGATTCTGGTGGAGGGGCTGCCCGCGCTGGGGGACCTCTGGCAGGTCATGCTGGCGGCCCTGGCAGTTCTGTCCCTCGTGCTGGGTAACGTGGCGGCCATCGCCCAAGCCAACCTGAAGCGCATGCTGGCCTACTCGACGATTGCTCATGTGGGCTTCATTCTCCTGGGCTTCGTCGCGGGCACACCGGAAGGCATCCAGGCGGCCCTGTTCTACACGCTGGTCTACGTGATCATGGCGAGCGGCAGCTTCGGCTTCCTGGTGCTGCTCAGCAGTCGGGGCGAGGAGGTGGAGACGCTGGAGGACATCAAGGGCCTCTGGCAGCGCAGCCCCTGGTTCGCCCTGATGATGGTGCTGCTGATGATCAGCATGATTGGCGTGCCGCCCCTGGCCGGCTTCTACGCCAAGTGGTGGATCCTGTCGGCGCTGCTGGAAACGAACCACGTGGGTCTGGCCGTCGCGGCCCTGGTGGCCTCCGTAATCGGCGCCTACTACTACCTGCGGGTCATCAAGATGATGCTGTTCGACGATGGCGGGCAGGCTCACGCGGGCGGGGTGCCCCTGGATGTGCGGGTGGTGCTGAGCGTGAATGTGTTGCTATTGCTGCTGATCGGCCTGCTGCCGGACCGGCTGCTGGAGCTTTGCGCCCGGGCCGCAGCGCTCATTTAGAACGTGGTCCGAGGGTTGGCCCGGGGTTACTGCCCCGTGGCGTGGTTGCTACACGGGGGCCAAGTGGCTACTATGCCGCCTCGCGCTGGTGCGGGGTGGAGCAGTCTGGCAGCTCGTCGGGCTCATAACCCGAAGGTCGTAGGTTCAAATCCTACCCCCGCTACCATTTTCCTGAAGGTTCAGGGTGCGAAGAGAAAAGGGGCCGCTTGATGCGGCCCTTTTTTTTGTGGAGGCCCCCGGGTCATTCCCCGGCCGCCCGGGAGCCAAACCCCAAGCGCCTGAGCGGGGGCTCGGGCCTAATCTTTGGTTCCTGCCTTGCCGCCTCCCGCTGCCCCGGCTACACTAGGTTTCGTGATTAGCGGCTCCGGAAGCGGTCTGGGGCACTGGGGTTGGTGGTTTACTGCCAAGAGGGGCCCCCGCTAGCGGACTTACAGCTAGAAATGGCCCCGCACGGGGCTATTTTTTTTTGCGGCACGGGTGCTTGCGGCCCACGACAGCGGTTCCGGCTTGGGGATAGCTGTCAGCACCCGACGAGTTGCCAGGGAGCGAGCAGCAAGAGTGGGCCGATGGCCCATTTTTTGTTTTGGACTGGCATGAGCACGACGCGGGCGCAGATGGTCGAGTTGCTGGAACCCGGGGTGGAAGCCCTGGGTTACGAACTCGTCGATCTGGAGCTGAATTTCAGCGGCCGGCGGGGGACCCTGAGGCTGTTTATTGACCGCCTGGGCGCGGTGGAACCGCCGGCTGGCGAAGTGACCGCCGACGGCCCGCGCAGCGACGGCATACGAGTTGAGGATTGCGAAGCGGTCAGCCGGCAGGTGAGTGCCGTGCTGGACGCCGAAGACCCGATCCAGCGGGACTACGATCTGGAGGTTTCGTCACCGGGACTGGACCGGAGACTGGTCAAGCCGGCGCACTTTGACCGGTTTGCAGGGCAGTCGGTGCAGGGCCGCTTCCGCCAGATGGTGGACGGCCGCCGCCGCTTTGTCGGGACGCTGGTCGGGCGGGATGGAACGCTGGTAACGATTCGGGTCGAGAATGCCGACCTGAAGGTGTCGATGGACGATCTGGACGTGATCCGGCTTAACCCGGAGTACTGAGAGTAGACAAATTATGAACAAAGAAATTCTGATGGTGGCCGAGGCCGTCTCCAACGAGAAGGGCGTCGACCAGGAAATCATTTTTGATGCGCTGGAGTCCGCGCTCGCATCCGCGGCGCGCAAGCGTTATGGCGATGATGTGGACGTGCGCGTCAGCATCAACCGCGCCACCGGTGACTACGACACCTTCCGGCGCTGGAAGGTCTTTGCGGACGACTCGACGGAGCTGGAGACTCCCGATCGCGAACTCCGCATGATTGACGCCACCGACGTGGATCCGAAGGCCGAGCCCGGTGGCTACGTGGAGGAGCCGATTCCCTCCGTGGATTTTGGCCGTATTGCTGCCCAGACCGCCAAGCAGGTCATCGTGCAGAAGGTCCGCGAAGCGGAGCGCAAGAAGGTTATCGAGGAGTTTCAGGGGCGGGTTGGCCAGCTCCTGTCGGGCGTGGTCAAGCGCGTCGACCGGAACGGCATCTATGTGGATCTTGGGGCGAATGCCGAGGGCTTCATACCCCGCGAAAACATGATGCCCCGGGAGCCGGTACGGCCTCAGGATCGCGTCAAGGCACTACTGCGGGAGGTGCGCTCCGAGCCCCGCGGCCCTCAGCTGTTCCTGACCCGTACGTCATCCCAGTTTCTGCTGGAGTTATTCAAGATCGAGGTTCCGGAAGTTGGTCAGGGGCTCATTGAAATCCTGGCGGCGGCCCGCGATCCGGGTCTGCGGGCCAAGATCGCCGTCAAGAGCAATGACCGGCGCATCGATCCGGTGGGTGCCTGCGTGGGTATGCGCGGCTCCCGGGTGCAGGCCGTTTCCAACGAACTGGCCGGCGAGCGGGTGGACATCATTCTCTGGAACGAGAGTCCTGCCCAGTTCGTGATCAATGCCATGTCGCCTGCGGAAGTCAGTTCTATCGTGGTGGACGAAGAGAGCCACAGCATGGATCTGGCGGTCCAGGAAGACAAATTGTCCCAGGCGATCGGTCGTGGCGGGCAGAACATCCGCCTGGCGAGCGAGCTCACCGGCTGGGAGCTCAACGTGATGACCGAGGCTGCCGCAGAGGAAAAGAGCGAGAAGGAGTCCCGCGCGCTTCTGGAGCTGTTCATGCAGAAGCTCGACGTGGACGAGGATGTGGCGCTTATCCTTGTGCAGGAGGGTTTTTCCAGCATTGAAGAGGTCGCCTACGTCCCGACCAGTGAACTGCTCGGCATCGAGGAGTTCGATCAGGGTATGGTCGACGAGCTCCGCAATCGCGCCCGGGATGTCCTGATTACCATGGCCATTCAGAGTGAGGAAAAGGTCGACAAGGCACCACCCGCCGAAGACCTTCTCGCGCTGGAAGGGATGGATCCGGATCTTGCGGGCCGGCTGGCGGCGAGAGGAATCCGCACCCGGGATGATCTGGCCGAACAGGCCATAGACGACCTCGAAGGCATCGAAGGCCTGGATAACGACCGCTCCGCCAAGCTGATCATGGCAGCGAGAGCCCATTGGTTCGACCAGCAAGAGGCGACGGGTTGATCACCCGCCCCTCGGCATCTCCCGGAGCAGCGCTATGTCGGATGTGACTATTGCCCAGTTCGCAGACGTACTGAAGATTCCGGTCGAAAAGCTGCTGACGCAGCTCGATGAGGCCGGCATCGGCGCGCGCGGTGCCGACGATGTCATCAGCGATGACGCCAAACGCGAGCTCCTTACCCACCTGCGCCGCACCCACGGGCACGATGAGGGTGGCGCGGCCGCGTCGCCCCGGAAGGTGACCCTCAGTCGGCGCTCCCAGTCTGAGATCAAGGTAGCCAGCGCCCAGGGCAGGGCCAAGACCGTCACGGTCGAGGTGCGCCGCAAGCGTACTTACGTCAATCGCGATGTGCTGGAGCAGGAGAACAAGGTCCAGCAGGATGAGCTTGACCGGCAGCGCCAGGACGAGCAGTCCAAGCTCGACAAGGACCAGGCGGAGCGGGAAGCCATTGAGAAAGTGGCCCGTGAGAAGCGCGAGAAGGAACTTGCCGAAGCTGAAGCCCTGCGCAAGGCGGAGGAGGATGCCCGCCGGGCTGCCCAGCAGGCGGCGAAGGAAGGCGAGCAGACGCAGCTTCAGGACGAGGTCCGGAAGCGCGACTCGGAGGCCCGAACCCGGAAAGAGGCGGCGAGCAAGCGCGACGTCCGTCGGGCAGTGGTTGAAGATCTCGTCAGCGTCATCGAGGACGATACGCCGGAAGAGAAGCCTGTCCTGGCGGGCCGTCAGGAGTTGCATGTCGCCGCAGACGTCAGCGGTCGCCGTAAAAAGAAGAAGACGCGCCGGCGCTCGGTCTCTGTTCAGTCTGACTCAACCCGGCACGGGTTCGAGAGGCCTCTGGCCCCGGTGGTTCACGAGGTGCTGATCCCGGAAACTATCAAGGTCAGCGAGCTGGCGCAGCGTATGGCTGTGAAGTCCAACGACGTGATCAGGACCCTCATGAAGATGGGGGTTATGGCCACCATCAACCAGGCCATCGAGCAGGACACGGCCATTCTGGTCGTGGAAGAGCTGGGCCATGTGGCGAGGCTGGTGCGCGACTCCGATCTCGAGGACACGCTGATTACCGTTGAAGACGATGCGGGCGAGGCTGTGCCCCGTTCACCGGTCGTCACCATCATGGGTCATGTCGATCACGGCAAGACCTCATTGCTGGACTACATTCGCCGTACCAAGATTGCCGCCGGCGAGGCTGGGGGAATTACCCAGCACATCGGGGCCTACCATGTAGAGACTCCCAAGGGGGTCATCACCTTCCTCGATACGCCAGGCCACGCCGCCTTTACGGCGATGCGGGCCCGCGGTGCTCAGGTTACGGACATCGTCGTACTGGTGGTGGCTGCCGACGATGGCGTCATGCCCCAGACCGAAGAAGCGATCCTGCATGCCCGGGCTGCGGACGTACCCATCATTGTTGCGGTCAACAAGATCGACAAAGGCGATGCCGATCTCGATCGCGTGCGTAATGAGTTGGGCGCCAAAGGCGTTGTGCCCGAGGAGTGGGGTGGTGAGAGCCTCTTTGTTAACGTGTCCGCCCGCACGGGCGAAGGTATCGACAAGCTTCTTGAATCCATCCTTCTGCAGGCCGAGCTGCTGGAGTTGAAGGCCGTAGCTGACGGCCGAGCCTCCGGCGTCGTGCTCGAGTCCAGTCAGGAAAAGGGCAGGGGCGCTGTCGCAACAGTGCTGGTTACCCGGGGCCGGCTGCGGCTGGGTGATGCACTGCTGGCAGGACACGAGTATGGGCGAGTCCGCGCCATGACCAACGAACACGGAGTGGCCGTCACCGAAGCCGGGCCCTCGCAGCCCGTCGTCGTGTTGGGTCTTTCCGGTACGCCGAATGCGGGTGATGATGCCCTCGTGCTGGAGGACGAACGCAAGGCCCGCGAACTGGCCCAGTTCCGCCTCAGTCGCACGCGCGACGTCAAGCTGGCACAGCAGCAGTCAGCCAAGCTGGAGGACGCTTTCAGTCAGCTGGCGGCGTCCCAGACCAAGACCCTGCAAATCCTCATCAAGGCTGATGTGCAGGGCAGCGCCGAGGCTCTGAAGGACGCGATGGGCAAGCTGGCTCACGAAGAAGTCAATGTAAAGGTCATCGGCTCCAGTGTGGGTGGTGTCAGCGCGTCCGATGTCACGCTGGCCGCCGCCTCGAAGGCAATAATCATTGCGTTCAACGTCCGGGCAGACGGTGCCGGCCGCGACGCCATCAAGGAAACCGGCGTTGACGTGCGCTACTACAGCGTCATTTACGAGGCTCTGGACGACGTCAAGATGGCGGTTACCGGCATGTTGGCTCCCATCATCCGGGACCAGATCGTTGGCCTTGCCGAGGTGCGGGATGTTTTCCGCTCACCGAAGTATGGCGACATTGCCGGGTGCCTGGTTATCGATGGCTTCGTGAAGCGCAACAGCCCCATTCGGGTGCTGCGCAACAACACCGTGATCTACCAGGGAGAGCTGGAATCACTCCGACGCTTCAAGGACGACGTGAGTGAAGTCCGCGCGGGCACCGAATGCGGCATCGGCGTGAAGAACTACGATGACGTGAAGCCGGGCGACCAGATCGAGTGCTTTGAGCGGGTTACCATCGAACGAACTGCGTGATGCATGGCCCGTGAGTTCGCCCGCAGTCGTCGCGTTGAAGAGCAGATACAAAGGCTCCTGTCCGACGTCATGCGCGCCGAGCTGCGCGACCCTCGGGTTGCCGGCGTCGTAATCACGGAGGTCCGTGCGTCCCGTGATCTGGGTGTCGCCTGGATCCAGTACACCCTGCTGGGTACCACTGTGAGTCCTGCACCGGAGGTTCTGGCCGACGTTCAGGCAGGACTGGACCGGGCGGCCGGTTTTCTCAGGAGTCAGCTGGCCCGGGAGCTGGCCACCCGCACGGTTCCCGAATTGCGGTTTCGCTATGACGAGGCCGCCCAGCGTGCGCGTGACCTCGAGCGGCTCATCGACACGGCTGTGGCCGGCGATGCAGCCGCGACCGGCACTCCGACCCCGGGGCCCGACGGGAGTCCGTGAGCGACCCGTCTGCCCGTCGTCCCCGGCGCGCGCTGGATGGCCTGCTGCTCCTGGACAAGCCGACCGGCATTACCTCCAACGGGGCCCTGCAGAGGGTCAAGTGGCTCTTTCAGGCCCGCAAGGCCGGTCACACGGGCAGCCTTGATCCGCTGGCCAGCGGCATGCTGCCCATCTGCTTCGGCGAAGCCACGAAGTTTTCCAGCTACCTCCTGGACGCCGACAAGGTCTACCGCGTGCAGGCCCTCTTTGGGGTCCGGACTGATACCGGGGATGCGGAAGGCGCTCCTGTCGAGACCCATTCCCGGGCCCCGGTCCTGCCAGCGGAGCTGGTGAAGGCCATGGCCATGCTCCGAGGGCCAATCCAGCAGATTCCCCCCATGTACTCGGCCCTCAAGCAGCAGGGGCAGCGGCTCTATGCCCTGGCCAGAGCGGGCCTGGAGGTACCCCGTGAGCCCAGACCGGTGCACATCCATGAGTTCACTGTCGAAGCCTATGACCCGCTGAGGCCGGTGTTTCAGGTCCGCTGCAGCAAGGGCACCTACATTCGGACGCTTGTCGAGGATCTGGCCGCTCAACTGGGCACCGTCGCCCATGTCATTGCGCTCCGCCGGCTCGCCGTGGAACCCTTCAGCGGGCAGCCAATGCTCCCCATGCAAGCGCTCGAGGCGGCGGCAGGGGACGCGCTCAGTCCGTCTCTGGAAGCCCTGGATGCGCTCCTGCGCCCTCTGGAGGCGGCCTTGCCCCGCTGTCCTGCCGTGGAACTCGATGGGCCCATGGCCCTCCTTGTGAGCAGGGGCGGCCGGGTCCTGGCTCCCCCGGGTCTCGTTACTGGTCTGGTCCGGCTCCATGGGCCGGGCTACCGATTCCTGGGCGTGGGGGAGGTCCAGCCCGATGGACTGATAGCGCCCCGTCGGCTCGTCGCGCACGTTTCACCGCCGATTCTGGCTGACGCGTGATGACGGGCTGTAACTCCGGGCAACACATGGTTAGAATACCGCCCGTTTTCATAGACAAATTAATGACATTGGCAACAGGAGAGAGCTTCAATGCCTCACACGGCTGAAGAGAAGAGCAAGATCGTCGCTGAGCACAGCCGCGGTCCGACTGACACAGGATCACCGGAAGTACAGGTCGCCCTGATGTCGGCCCGTATCAGTGAACTGACCGAACATTTTGCCCGTCACAAGAAAGACCATCACTCCCGTCAGGGATTGCTTCGTCTCGTCAACCAGCGGCGCAAGCTTCTGGATTACCTGCGGGCGAAGGATGGCGGACGCTATCAGGGCTTGATCGACAAGCTCGGCCTGCGCCGCTAGTCGCGGCTTCTGCCCTGTACGACCCCGCCGGACCGACAAGAGTCCGGCTGCCGTTTCGTCCAGGGTTTTGGGCGGGGCAGATGCCTGATGGCTATCTGCCACTTCTCCTCTCCAATGAACTAGATACTGATTAGGAAACCAACGTGGCGTCATTCAAAAAGTCTTTTCCCTACGGACAGCATCAGGTCACCATCGAAACGGGCGAAATTGCCCGGCAGGCGGGTGGTGCCGTCATCGTCAGCATGGCGGAAACCGTCGTTCTGGTTACCGCTGTGGCGAACACCGACGGCAGCCAGCCGCGGGACTTCTTTCCGCTGACCGTGAACTACCAGGAAAAGACCTACGCTGTGGGTCGTATTCCCGGTGGCTTCTTCCGTCGCGAGGGCCGGCCCTCGGAGAAGGAGACCCTCATTTCCCGGCTCATCGACCGGCCGATCCGCCCCCTGTTTCCTAAAGGCTTCATGAATGAGGTGCAGGTGATTGCCACCGTGATCTCCATGAACCCCGAAGTTGATTCCGACATTCTGGCAATGCTCGGTGCATCTGCCGCCCTCGGGCTCACAGGCGCTCCGTTTGCAGGCCCGATCGGCGGCGCCCGTGTTGGCTACATTGACGGTAAGTACATCCTCAACCCCACGGCTACCGAGCTCAAGCAGTCCAAGCTGGATCTCGTGGTGGCGGGGACGGCCAACGCTGTTCTCATGGTCGAATCGGCTGCCCACCAGTTGTCTGAAAAGGTGATGCTTGATGCCGTCATTTTTGGCCACGAGCAGATGCAGATTGCGATCGAAAACATCCGGGCACTCGTGAAGGAAGCTGGCCGGCCGGCCTGGAAATGGTCGGCGCCGGTTGCTGATCCGGCTATTGCTATAGCGGTCAGCAAGGCAGTTGGCGACCGTTTCGCCACCGCTTACCGGATCCGTGACAAGGGTGAGCGTTACGCTGCGATTGCCCAGCTCAAGCAGGAGGCTTCTGCCGCAGTGGCCACCGGCGCCCCGGGCGCCCCTGCCAGCGGTCCGGTGGGTGATGCCCTCAACCGCCTTGAGAAAAAGATCGTTCGGGGCCAGGTGCTGGATGGTGAGCCGCGCATTGATGGCCGGGACACCCGCACGGTACGGCCGATAACCATTCGCACCGGCGTCCTGCCCAGAACCCATGGTTCCGCGCTCTTCACCCGTGGCGAGACCCAGGCGCTGGTGGTTGCCACGCTCGGCACTGATCGTGACTCCCAGATTATTGACGCTTTGACCGGGGAGTATCGCGACCGGTTCATGCTTCACTACAACTTCCCCCCCTACAGCGTGAACGAGACGGGTTTTGTCGGCTCTCCCAAGCGCCGGGAGATTGGTCACGGTCGTCTGGCACGGCGGGGTATCGAGGCTGTTCTCCCCGATATGCAGACCTTCCCCTACGTTCTCCGGGTGGTCTCCGAGATCACCGAGTCGAACGGGTCAAGTTCCATGGCCAGTGTTTGCGGCACCAGTCTTGCCCTGATGGACGCCGGTGTGCCTCTGCTGGCGCCTGTCGCTGGTGTGGCCATGGGCCTTGTCAAGGACGGGGACCGCTATCAGGTTTTGACCGACATCCTGGGTGACGAGGATCATCTTGGCGACATGGACTTCAAGGTTGCCGGCAGCGCCAACGGCATTACCGCCCTGCAGATGGATATCAAGATCGACGGGATCACCCGGGACATCATGGAGAAGGCGCTTTCCCAGGCCAAGGACGCCCGTCTTCATATCCTTGAGGAAATGAACCGTGTCCTGGCCACGCACCGTCAGGACATGTCTGAATGGGCCCCCACGATCATCACGATGATGATTGATCCGGAAAAGATCCGGGATGTCATCGGTAAGGGTGGCTCCGTGATTCGCGCCATCACCGAGGAGACTGGCGCGACGATCAATATCGACAATGACGGTACGGTGAAGATTGCGTCCGTGCAGGCAGCAGCAGGCCTGGAAGCCAAGAACCGGATCCTGCTGATCACTGCAGATGTGGAAGTTGGCAGCGTCTACGAGGGTCGCGTGGCGCGCCTGATGGACTTTGGCGCCTTCGTCACCATCCTGCCGGGCCGGGATGGGCTTGTGCACATCTCGCAGATCTCCGACGAGCGCGTGGAGCGGGTCGGTGACAAGCTCAAGGAAGGCGACATCGTGCGCGTCAAGGTGCTTGAGGTTGATCGTCAGGGCAGGGTGCGCCTGAGCATGCGCGGGCTCGACGCAGCCTGAAGCCACTCTAACCGCCGGACGCCGATAGAGGCGGCGTGTCCCCAAACGGGGACACGCCGTTTTTTTTAGCCAGCGGCCGACGCGGCCGCAGCTCCGTTTGCCGTCATACCGGGGACTCCGATCGGACGGCCGGGTGCGGTCAAAGCGCTTTTCAGGGCCCGATCCAGGCGACCTGCGAGTTCGGGGTCCCGGTCGTTGGTCCCCAGCCGGATCATACCGGCCAGAAAATCAGCCGAGAGCAGCGGGGCACCGCCTCGCTGGCCTTCTGCAATGATCTGCAGAAGGACTGGGGTGGTGATGTCCAGCCCCGTGGCCTGTTCGACGACTTTCACCTGCGCGCCTTTGGTAATCAGATCGCCCACGTCCTGCAGGTTTACATACCGGCTCTGGGTGGTGTCGTAGAGTCGCCGGTTAACGTACTTTCTAATCAGTCTTAGCTCGCTCATGGCGGGTCCTTCCTGTGGTTCCAAGCCTCTGTTCCAGACGACTTAAGCTGTCCGGCATACGATTGCCCCCAACTCAGTCGTATAGACACCTTCGCTCGCAAATTGGTTCGCGATGCAACCTTGGAAGAGGAAAATTGCAAATGGATAGAAAGCCCATGAAAAACATGGGGTTCCAAATGTTTTATGACCTACATTGAAAGTAGGGTGGTGGCAGCCGGGTAAATTAAGGGCTAAAGAAAAGGCGGGGGTCAGCGGTACTGGTCTTCGCGTTCACCGTACTGCTTCTCGGCCAGCTCCCGCCGTTCCTGGGCTTCCAGGCACAACGTAGCCACCGGGCGGGCTTCCAGGCGCTTCAGGCCGATCTCTTCGCCGGTCTCCTCGCAATAGCCGTAGGCACGGTCACCGATGCGCTCCAGCGCGCCGTCGATCTTCTTGAGCAGCTTTCGCTCCCGATCCCGGGTGCGCAGCTCCAGGCCGAACTCCGACTCCTGGGTGGCACGGTCATTCGGGTCAGGAAAGTTGCTGGCCTCGTCCTGCATGTGGTGGACGGTGCGATCCACCTCTTCCATGAGTTCCCGCCTCCAGGCCAGGAGAATCTGCCTGAAGTGCTCCAGCTGTGTGGGGTTCATGTAAGTCTCGCCAGACTGTGCCCGGTAGGGCTTGATGCCGTGAATCAGGGCGTCCGGATCATAGCGCTCAGGGCCTCGCCGGGTGCCATCCTGCGAGAGCCGGGAAGGCTTCCTGCCCGTCGATTTAATCAGCCCAGGGGTGCTGCGCACCACCATTTCCCTGAGCGGCGGGGACTGAGTCTTTGCAGGGGTCGTTTTTCCAGGGTCGACCTTCGCCGCACTCGCCTTGGCGGGCCCAGCAACGGCCAGCTTTACGGTGGCTGCCTTGCCGCCCTTCGTGATCTTCAATCGAGAGTCCGTCCCTGGCTTGCTGGCTGGCTTGCTGGCTGGCTTGCTGGCTGGCTTGCTCGCTGGCTTGATTGCTGGCTTCTTGGCCGGTTTGCTGGCTGCTGGTTTGGCCTTGGCCTTCCTGGCCGGTGCGGCCTTGGCAGATGCCGCCTTCACAGGCGCCGACTTGCGGCCGGCCTTACCGGAGGCACTTCGACCGGCCTGCGCCTTGGCCGGAATCGCCACTCGGCCCTTGGTGGCTGAGCTGATCTTGCGGACCGGTCTCTTGGCTGACGGCATCTTGGGGGCCCTGCTCCAAATTTGAGCGCGGGATTATACATAGGGAAATCCGCACGGGAAGGCTTAGCGCTGGCGGGGCCTCAAAGCGCTGCGCACGGGGGCAGAGTCACTGGCTCTGGCGGGCGCCAGGCTGGATTCCGGTGTTCAGCCACGACGACGGTGTAGACGCCGCCACGAACGTTGAAGTCTGCCGTCAGGCGCATGAAGAGGGGTCCGGTGGCCATGACAAGGTCATTAAGTATCTGATTGGTCACCGCTTCATGAAACGCGCCCTGATCCCGGAACGACCAGATGTAGTTTTTCAGCGACTTCAGTTCGATACACAACTTATCAGGAACGTATTCGAGATGGAGTGTGGCGAAATCGGGCTGGCCGGTCTTGGGGCACAGGCAGGTGAACTCCGGCAGGCGCATCCGAATCGTGAAGGGCCGCGTCGGTTCGGGATTCTGGAACGTTTCCAGAACGGTGCTGGGCGAGGAGGGCATGGATAGTCCGTCTCTTGGCTCACTGGAGGTGTTGGGTGTCAGTCCCGCCCGTGACGTGTGTGCGGTTAGGATTTAATCTACACTAAGGAAGTGAATATCGTGAGCTTTCCTTCTCAATTCCGAGTACCTAAATCTTATGCGACTTAGCAGGATCAAGCTTGCGGGATTCAAGTCATTCGTCGACCCGACCACCGTCCATTTTCCAAGCAATCTTGTGGGTGTCGTTGGGCCGAACGGATGCGGTAAGTCCAATGTAATCGACGCCATCCGCTGGGTCATGGGCGAAACCTCGGCGCGTCATCTGCGCGGTGACTCGATGGAAGACGTCATCTTTAATGGCTCCAGCTCCCGGAAGCCGGTCGGCTCCGCGGCCATCGAACTCTTCTTTGATAACTCTGATGGCACCCTGGGCGGCCAGTACGCCAGTTACGCTGAGATCTCGATTCGCCGGACCGTGTCCCGGGATGGCACTTCCCAGTACTTTCTGAACAACACCCGATGCCGGCGCAAAGACATCACCGGCCTGTTTATGGGCACGGGCCTTGGTCCCCGCAGCTACGCCATTATCGAGCAGGGCATGGTGTCCCGCCTGGTCGACGCCAAGCCCGAGGAGATGCGCAGTTACATCGAGGAAGCAGCGGGTATCTCCAAGTACAAGGAGCGCCGCCGCGAAACAGAAACCCGCATGCACAATACGCGGGAGAACCTTGCCCGCCTGGCCGATCTGCGGGATGAGGTGGAGAAGCAGATCAAGCATTTGCAGCGCCAGGCCCAGGTGGCAGAAAAGTACCGGACCCTCAAGCAGCAGGAGCGGCAGCTTGAAGCGGAGCTGCTGGCTATCAGACTGGCAGAGCTTGAGGGCGGGCTGGCTGCCCACCGAGCTGAGCTGTCTGCGCGCCAGACAGCAATGGACGCCGCCTTGGCCGGCCAGCGCCAGGTAGAGCTGGATATCGAGAGGGATCGTGCCGAACACCTGATAGCCAGCGATGCCTTCTCAGCCACCCAGGCGACGTACTACGCTGTTCAGGGTGAGATTGCCCGGCTTGAGCAGACGCTGGCCCATGCCCGTGAACTGCGCGAACGCGCACTCCGCGATCTGGCCCAGGCCCGCACTGAGTTGTCCACTGTAGTGGCCGAAGTCGAGCGCGACAGCCAGGCTCTCTCCGCTATCGAGCTCGGTATGGCTGGATTCGAGCCGGGTCTGGCCGCTGCCCGCGAAGCGGAAGCGGCAGCGCTCGCCGAGCTGCAGGCTGGAGAGACTGCTTTGGACGCCTGGCAGGATGAGTGGCACAGGTTCAATCTGGACGTAAAGGAACAGCAGCAGGCGCGCCAGGTGGAGCAGACCCGTCTGGAGCACCTCGAAGCGCATAAGATCCGTCTTGAGCGGCAGCTCCACTCGGTCGAGGGGGAGCGGCAGTCCATTTCCGTTGTGGATCTGGAGGCGCGGCTGATCGCCCAGGACCGGTTGCAGGCAGAAACACAGTTACTGCTTACCGCCGAGGTTAAGGCTCTGGAGGAGGCTGGCTTTACCCTGGGCAGCCAGCGCGAGGCAGAGCAGCGCCTGGGCGGTGACATCGAGCAGTTGCGGGGAGAACTTGAGGCCCGGCGCGGCCGGCTCGACACGTTGCGGGTCATTCAGAACGCCGCACTGGGTAACGAAGAGGAAATACTCAGTGGCTGGCTCGCCAAGTCCGGTCTGGGCGAGCGGAAGCGACTCGTGCAGCAGCTGGTTGCGGATACACGGTGGACCCGGGCGGTTGAGACTGTGCTGGGTGACTTCCTGCAGGCAGTTTGTGTGGGTGATCCGGGAGCACATGCGACGTCATTGCCTGACGCCACACTGGTTCTGGTGGAGGATTCTGGTGCGGAGGCCGTTGCACCGCCAGGTTCACTGGCCAGCCGGGTTCAGCATGCGGGTTCTGTGGGCAGGTTGCTGGCTAACGTTCAGTGCGTGGAAACGGTCGATGAAGCCCTGGGATTGCGGGCCAGTCTTCAGGATGGTCAGTCGCTGATCACTCCTGAGGGTATCTGGTTGGGCGCAGGCTGGGTGCGCATCAATCGGGGTCAGCGCTACGTGGGCATGATGGCCCGGGAGCGGGAGATCCGGGATCTCGAAGCCGCACTCGTCGGAGATGAAGCCCAGATTCTGGTCCTCGGGCAATCCCGTCTCACCCTGCGCGGCGAGATTGATGCGCTGGAGCGGGAGCGCCAGCAGATCCAGCTTCGGCTTACCGATGCCAACAGGCAAAGCCTGGAATCTGCGTCGATAGCAGCCACCCTGCATCAGGATCTGGAGCGTGCCCGGCAGCGACTCCAGAATCTGGCCCACGATGAGGATGTGGTCCGCAGTGAGCTTGGTGAACTTCTCATTGTCATTGAAGAAGCCCGGGGCCGGCTCCAGGGGGCAGAGCGGAGTCTCGCCGAGCTAGACCTGCAGCGCCCCGATCGACGGGAACAGCAGGAGGCACTCCTGGGCCGATACAATGCGGCCAGGGAACTGGCCGATAGCCAGCGGGCGGCTGTTGGCCAGATCCTGATTGAGTTTGAGAGCCGCCGCGCAGCCCATGGGGCTGCGGCAACCGCTCTGGAGCGAGTTACCCAGCAACACGGCCAGCTGGATCAGCGCATTGCGACGCTCGAGGTGGATACGGTCGACAGTGAGGCACCGATCCAGGACTACCAGGCGGAGCTTGACGGCCAGTTGGCCCGGCAACTCGAAGTCCAGGCCGAGCTGACGCGCCAGCGCGATGGGCTGACGTCCGTTGAGCAGCGGGTAAAGACCAGCGAAGGTCAGCGTCACGAGCTGGAGAAGCGGGTAGCCAGCGAACGGGAGGGCCTTGAGGCCCTGCGGATGCACGTGCGTGAGCTGGAGGTTCGGGGCGAGTCCCTGAACGAGCGCTTTGCTGCTACCGGACTGCTATTGAGTGACGTGTCTGCCCTGGTTCCTCCCGACGCGAATCCAGAGCAGTGGGATCAGCGCCTCACCCAGACGCGGACCTCCATCGAGCGCCTTGGGCCCATCAATCTGGCGGCGATTGATGAGTTCTCTGAGCAGTCGGAGCGCAAGACTTATCTCGATTCCCAGCATGCCGACTTGTCGTCAGCACTGGAGACCCTGTCTCACGCGATCCGGCGAATAGATCGTGAGAGCCGGACGCGGTTTCAGGAGACCTTCGACAACATAAACTCTGGCCTCAAGCGTCTTTTCCCAAGACTCTTTGGTGGCGGTCATGCCTATCTCACGCTCGAGGGGGAGGACTTGCTCGTTGCTGGAGTGACGGTTATGGCCCGTCCGCCAGGCAAGCGCAACAGCCATATCCACCTGCTCTCTGGCGGTGAGAAGGCCCTGACGGCAGTCGCGCTCATCTTTTCCATCTTCGAGCTGAATCCTGCGCCCTTCTGCCTGCTGGATGAGGTTGATGCGCCATTGGATGAAGCCAATGTCGCGCGCTTTTGCGATATCGTTCGTGAGATGTCCAAGACCGTGCAGTTCATCGTCATTACCCACAACAAGACCACAATGGAGATGACCAAGCAGCTCACCGGGGTAACGATGAATGAGCCGGGTGTGTCGCGGCTGGTTGCGGTGGATATCGATGAGGCCGTTAAGCTCGTCGCCAGCTGATTGCCCATGACTGAGCTGCGCTGGGTTCTTCTCCTTGCCGCCCTGCTCATCCTGGTGGCTCTATTCCTTTGGTCCCGTTACCGCGCGCGACTGACGGAGCGTTTTCGCTCAGCACTTCGTCCGGCGCCTCTCGTAACTGGCACCGGAGTGCGTCAGGAGCCGACCCTGCCGGTTAAGGTGGCAGTCCCGGAGCTCCCAGCCAAGATCGTGACCATCCGGATCCTGAGTCGTGGAGCCAGTGCTTTCCCCGGCGAAGATCTTGTCCTCGCATTGCGTGAGGCGGGGTTGCGTCACGGCAAGTTCGGCATCTTTCACCAGAGCGTGTCCGATACAGACGAGACGCCCATCTTCAGTGTCGCCAGTCTCACGGAGCCCGGGTCCTTCGATCTCACACGACTGCGCACTGACCAGTATCCCGGCGTCAGCCTGTTTCTGGGCCTGCCGGGGCCGATCGAGCCCGTAGCAGCCTTTGATGCCATGGTTAGCGCCGGCCGGGCTGTTGCCAAGCGCCTGGATGGCAACCTCGTGGACGAGCACGGCAGTACGCTTAGTGTCCAGCGTGAGCGGTACCTCCGGGAAGACGTCATTCAGTTTCAGCACCGGCATGGCCGGCCGGGCTGACGTCGGCCGCGAGTGCGTAAGGCTCCGGACAATGACGGCTCAACAGCGGCCGAGGCAAGAGTGCTCCAGCTAAGGATCGAGCTGGCTGAGCATGATTATCGCTATCACGTTCTAGACGCGCCCGTCGTGCCGGACGCCGTCTACGACAGGCTCTACCAGGAGTTGGTTGAGCTGGAGAGTCGGTATCCCCGGCTGGTGAGCCCAGACTCTCCCACGCAGCGCGTGGGCGCAGCTCCCGCTGCGGGCTTCCGTGAGGTTGCCCACGGTCTCCCCATGCTGTCTCTGGACAATGCCTTCTCCAGGGAAGACCTTGAGAACTTCGACCGGCGTGTTCAGGAGCGGTTGGACTCTGCCGGTGATCTGCAGTACTCAGCCGAGCCCAAGCTGGATGGTGCGGCCATAAATCTCTGGTTTGAGAACGGCGAGCTCGTCCGTGCCGCCACCCGGGGGGACGGCCGGGTGGGTGAAGATGTCACGCACAACGTCCGGACGATCCATTCAGTCCCGCTGCGCCTCAGGGGCTCCGGAGTTCCTCGACTACTGGAGGTGCGTGGCGAGATTTTCATGCCACGCGAGGGATTCAGGAGGCTTAACGAAGCCGCTCAGAAGGCTGGGGAAAAGCCCTTTGCGAATCCTCGGAATGCGGCGGCGGGTAGTCTGCGGCACCTTGACCCTCGTCTGACGGCATCCCGGCCGCTGGCCCTGTTCGCCTATGGCGTCGGGACCGTTGCCGAGGGTAGCTTGCCGCCCCGACACACCGAGGTGCTTGACCGTCTTAGCGACTGGGGCCTGCCTGTGGCCCCTGAGGCCGAGCTGGTTACCGGGGTGGCTGGATGCCTGGGGTACTACGCCAGGATGCTGGAGAAGCGCGCTGAGTTGGCCTACGACACAGACGGCGTAGTCTTCAAGGTCAATGACGTTGACCTTCAGGCCCGGCTTGGAACTGTGGCCCGCGCGCCCCGCTGGGCGGTGGCCTACAAGTTTCCAGCTGAGGAGCAGCTGACGACCGTCGAGTCGGTGCATTTTCAGGTCGGCCGCACTGGGGTGCTCACGCCGGTTGCCAGGCTGGAACCTGTGTTTGTCGGCGGTGCCACGGTGAGCAACGCTACCCTCCATAACCTCGATGAGCTTCATCGCAAGGACGTACGGCCGGGCGATACCGTAATTGTGCGCCGAGCCGGCGACGTTATCCCCGAGGTTATGAGTGTGCTTCTGGAGCGGAGGCCCCCCCAGACCTCCCCGGTGCGGGCCCCGGAGCGGTGCCCGGTGTGCAGTTCACCGGTGCTTCGTGTGGAGGGGGAGGCCGCTTTGCGCTGCACCGGGGGAAGTGCCTGTCCCGCCCAGCGCAAGGAGGCACTCCGCCACTTCGCTTCACGGCGGGCCCTGAATATCGACGGGTTGGGCAGTCAGCTGATCGATCAGCTTGTGGATACGGACCTGGTGCATAAGCCTGGCGACCTGTTTCGCCTGACCACCTCTCAACTGCAACAGCTAGACCGGATGGGTGAACGGTCTGCCACCAAACTGCTGGAAGCTATGAGCAGGAGCAAGGCTACAACGCTGGAGCGTTTCCTCTATGCTTTGGGGATTCCCGAAGTGGGGGAGGCCACGAGCAAGGCTCTGGCGCGGCACTTCGTGCGGCTCAGCGCCCTGATGACTGCCAGCGCGGAGGAGTTTGCCGAGGTGGAGGACGTTGGTCCGATTATGGCGGGCCACATTACTGCGTATTTTCAGGCCCCGCATAACCAGGAGGTTATTCAGGATCTGCGGGCGCTGGGCGTGCACTGGAGCGAGGAAGCTCGCCCAGATGATGCCGGTACGGCAGAACGCCCCCTGAAGGGGAAGACCTTCGTGCTTACCGGTACCCTGGCAGGTATGACCCGCGAGGAGGCCACGGCGAGAATCGAGGCGCTGGGCGGCAAAGTGACCTCCAGCGTGACCGCGAAAACCAGCTACCTTGTCGTCGGCGACAAGCCAGGCTCAAAGCTGGCTAAGGCCGAAAAGTTGGGAGTCGAGGTGTTGGATGAGGGGCAGCTTGGTCAGTCTATTCTTGGCGTAAGCGAAAAATGATTCAGTCGACCAGTTTCGAGGTCGTCAGTCGTTAAGGAAAGCCGCCCACTTAACTGTTACCCAAGCGTGCGAGGCTGAGTAATGAACAATCCAATACGGGGGACGGTTTACTCTGTCCTGCTCGCGACACTCCGTCCAATAGCTTCGATACTCCTAAAGTTCGGTATCACCTATCACGACTTTGAGAGGGTGTGTAAAGCTGCATTTGTCGGAGTAGCGATGGATGAGTACGGGTCTCGTGGAAGATCGGCGAACGTCTCTCGAATCTCCTTGATGACTGGCTTGCCTCGCAAGGTTGTGAGTCTTGTCCAGGCGCAGCTCCTAGAGGCGCCTTTTTCGAACAATGAGGTGCGAAGTCTTCCATCGGAAGTTTTAACTTTGTGGCATACAGATTTCAGATTCTGTAGTACCTCCGGTAAGCCGAGATCTCTCACCTGGGACTCTGGGAATGATTCGTTTTGCGAATTGGTGCGTCAATGCTCTCGCAGTGTTTCGCCAAGTACGATGCGGGCCGAATTAGTTCGGGTAGGCGCCGTGTCGGAGTCAGAGAACGGATTATTCGTTGCGAATCGGCGATCATTCATTCCGGGAACCACTGAGGAGAGGCTGATTCAGGGGCTGCAGTACGGAATACGCCAACTTGGAATGACTGTCGCCTACAACGCTAGCACTGATGATGGCAGACAGCTGCGCTTTCAACGAATCGTTTGGAACTACTGTCTTCCTAAGGCGCAGCGGGGAGCGATAGATAGATTGTTAGCGGAACGCCTTAAGGAGTTTTCCCACGAGATAGATGATCTGCTTTCTGAGGCTGATCGAGAAACACAGTCAGAAGCTAACGAAGTGATTGGCGTGGGTCTCTATCAGTTCGTGGACGATCCAGCTAACTTCCGCTCCTAGAGGGGGCGAAGGCTGTTCTTGGCGGGTGAGCGTGACCGATGTCTATTATTTTTTCCGAGCGCCGCTGCCACTGATGCCCTGAGCCCGAGCGCCGCTGCCGCTGATGCCTAATGTCCTGACTCTGATGCCACTGCCGCTGATGCCCTGGGCCCGAGCGCCGCTGCCACTGATGCCAGCGAGCCCAGACTTGGTGCCTCTCGAGTCTTCTGCATCCAAGCTGGAGTAATTCGTGACGATCGCGTTTCCGGCGGTAGCCTCATAGGCCATGACTTCAACGAGATTTCCAGTCGAAGGAAACTCGCCAGATGTCATGCTGTTGAGACTCAGCGCCATGCCGCCCATATAGGCGATACCCTGAAGGTCATCAACCAGGTCCAGTGAGCCCCGAACATAGATGGGTGCCGTGCCCGGCTTGGTTTCGTTGTCCAGCCGCACGATGTGGGTTGCGAGGCTCTCGCCGCCGCCGAAAGTGTCGCCGGCCACGGCAGTGTAGCGACCTTGCTGCAGGTACCAAATCACGCTGTCCGCTGTGAGTGTCGCCTGCATATCTCGCGGAGCGTCAATGATCGTGGCGCCGTCAGCCAGGGTCATGGTCTGCCCCGAAACAGTCAGGACACCCGTCTTTGGATCCCAACCCTCAAGGTGCCCAATCACCAGCAGGGTTGGCGCGGATTCCACCGATTCCCCAGCGGGCATGGCCAAGCCTGGCGTTGCCCAGGTCGAGAGACCGCTCACCGTGTCATCAAGAACCAACGTACCGTCGACTTCCTGACCAACGATTCGGATACCGGCCATGTCGGCCGATGCTTCGGCAGCTGCCAAAGACCAACTCAGTGAGAGGACCAGGGCAGATGCGATGCTGCTGACGATTTTCATCTGCTATTTCCCTGAGATATCCGGATGACGTTTGTCTTGTTTTAGTTTTTCCAGCCGTCTACAAAGTGATAAATGCCCAAGCCGGTCTGGACTGCCCGGTCTCCGCGCTCTAGGTCCGGCTTGTCGCGGAGCGTTACCCAGTTGTCGATTTCTTCAAGCAACTGCTGGCCGCGCTGCCGGACAAAGCCTTCCAATGCCGGCAAGTCTTCTTCTTTCAGTCCAAAGTCCGCGGTGACGGTCCGTTCAAAAAGCCGCTGCTCCGGGTCCTGCTGTTGGCGGTTGAAGTCGACGGTTTCAACTAGGCGCTCTACCGCGTAGCCGATCCGTTCCACGCTGTCGGGAGCGTCCACATCCGGCAGGTAAGTCCTGGTCAGGACACGCAACCAGCCGTCGTCTGTTTGTCGAACCACTCCAATTGCAATGAGCTGGCTCAGCAGCGGGCCGTGATCAGCTCCAGGGCAGTACTCGCGAACCAAGGTCTCAAAATCCATGCAGCCCGGTTCGCGCGGCTGAAGTTCAAGCGGCAATCCGTACGGGCCAACAACCCGGTCGTCGCTATGCCAAGCCGTTAATAGGGCAGCAATCCTGGCCAGATTTGTGTTCACCGCCGGCTGGCTCCGTCCGTCGAGAATCTCCTGCGTCTCGCGCTGCGAGAGTCCCGTCTGAATGGCGATCTGCGCAGCTGAAACTTCAGCCTTGCCCTTGCCAATGTGTGTCGCAGCTGTGTTCACAAAAACCCGCTTGGCCGTATCAGCAAACTCGGAGTAAGAGATGCCGTTGCGTAACAGGATCTGGACTAGTGGCCTCAGAAGCCGTGCATACGCCGTCAGCAGCGCTGCCTTAAGGTCGGCTTCCATATTCTTTCTAATTCGTTATGTCAAAGAGGTTAGGGCGAAAGTTATGTCTAGTCAACAGGAATCAAGCGCTTAAAGTGGTTACTTGGGGGCGAATGTAGTCGACTGGGACCAGTGTTTTGTAAAGTGATCCGGCAGTCAAGGGGACACCCTTGCCGAAGGGCGAGGCCGGCTGGTCAGGCGGGGGAGGCCGTCAGATCTGGGACGAGATGCTGACCGCGTGTATATCCGTGAGCATCAGGTCGCCGAGCGCGTCATACACGAGGCGATGCTGCGCAAGGCGGCTCAGGCCCCGAAAGCGCTCCGAGGCAATAGTCACCCGAAAATGGCCGCGGCCATCCCGGGCCCCAGCGTGCCCGGCATGCAGATGGCTCTCGTCTGCAATCTCCAGAAGTCGGGGGGCAATGGCGAGGGTGAGGCGACTCCGGATGGCAGCCAGCCGAACCGCGGAAAGCTCATTAGTCACGGCATGACCTGGATGAAGGGCCTGACGCTGGCCTCGGTCCAGACTCCAGCCTCTATGTAGGGGTCAGCGGCGGCCCAGGCCTCCGCTTCCGCCCTGGTCGGAAACTCCGCGACGATCAGGCTACCGCTGAAGCCTGCCGCGCCGGGGTCGCTCGTATCGAGGCGTGGGTGCGGGCCGGCCAGTACCAGGCGGCCCTGATCCCTGAGCAGGGCGACCCTCGACAGATGGGCTGCTCGTGCGGCGAGTCGTCCGGGCAGACTGTCGGGCGCATCAGTGCCGGCAATGGCGTACAGCACCTACGTCTCCCCCGGCGTGCGCCTGTTCAGCCATAGCCCCTGAATCACGGCGAAGACCAGTGTCATGCCCGTGAGTCCGAACAGCTTGAAGTTAACCCACACGGGTTCACTGAACCGATACGCCACGAAGATGTTTGCCGCGCCGGAAACCAGAAAAAAGCCCACCCACATGAGGTTGAGCTGTCGCCAGTCCGTCTGGGAAAGTTTGAATTCGTCCTTTGAGACCGACTCAAGGATGCGTTGAGCGACCGTCCGGTCACCAATGTACCCGCTGCCCAGGAAGACCGCAGCGAAAGCCCAGTTCAGCACGGTTGGTTTCCACTTGAAAATGAGGTCGTTGTTCAGTAACAGGCTGATTCCACCGAGGACCACCACCAGTGCGGCAGAGGCCAGCAGCATGCGGCTGACGGTGCGCTTCACGAGCCAGGTAATCAGCACCTGCAGGGAGATAGCGGCCATGATCGTAGCGATCGCGATGTGCATCCCACCTAGCCAATACGCCACGGCAAACGCAATTAGGGGCAAGAAGTCGACTACAGCCTGCATTAACGGGATGTCGCTATGGAAACGCTAGCCATGATACCCATCGGAGAGGCCCCGGGGGAGTCCGCACTGTGACGCTAGAATAGGGCCATGACTCAATGCTTTCACATCCATCCCGTCAATCCCCAGCGCCGGCTGGTCCAGCAGTCCGTGGAGATCCTGCGACGCGATGGACTGATGGTCTATCCAACCGATTCCTGCTATGCGTTTGGCTGGCACATTGGCGATCGGGAGGCTGCGGGACGGCTGCAGCGGATTCGCCAGACTGGCAAAGACCATAACTTCACCCTGGTGTGCCGGGACCTCTCGGAGATCGCCACCTATGCGCAAGTCGAGAACTGGTGCTATCGCCTGCTCAAGGCGCACACGCCCGGACCCTACACCTTCATCCTAAAAGCGACGCGGGAGGTACCCCGTCGGCTGCAGAATCCGAAACGGCAGACTATTGGCATCCGAGTGCCGGATCATCCGGTGCCCCTCTCGTTGCTTGAGGTGCTTGGTGAGCCACTCATGAGTTCCACGCTCCTGCTGCCTGGGTATGATCTGCCTTTGTCTGATCCAGAGGAGATCAGAGCTACGCTGGCCGGCAAGATTGACTTGCTGATCGACAGCGGTAGTTGCGGCATCGAGCCAACGACTGTCGTTGACGTTACAGGTGACTACCCCGTAGTCATTCGCCAGGGGCGGGGCGATACCAGAGGCTTCGAGTAGGGGCGCCCTTGCGCGCGCACCCGTATACTCTTTCCCATGCCCGACATGGATGTTGCTGCGTCGATCCAGTTGCTCTCAGCAGCAGCGATCCCAGTGTTGTTCGCTATCACCCTGCACGAGGTTTGCCATGGCTGGGCCGCCAGGCACTTTGGTGATCGGACGGCCGAGTTGCTGGGGCGCCTGACTGTGAATCCCATCAAGCACATCGATCCTGTTGGGTCTGTCGCGGTCCCACTGGTACTGACGTTCCTTAACCTGCCACCCTTCGGCTGGGCCAAGCCAGTCCCGGTGAATGCGCGGAATCTGCGGAACCCGAAGTCCGACATGGTCCTGGTGGCTGCGGCAGGTCCAGTCAGTAACCTGCTGATGGCCCTGTTCTGGGTCGTCGTGCTTGTCAGCGTGCTGGGGTGGAGCGCGCCAGTCCCGCTGTCAGGTGCCCGTCGCTTTCTGCTTTCGATGGCCCAGATTGGTATAAGCTTCAATATATTACTGGCTATATTTAATCTTTTACCTATTCCACCGCTGGACGGTGGTCGGGTGCTCCGCGGACTCGTGCCGGAAGTGCTTGGCCGCAGGCTCGATGCTCTGGAACCCTATGGTCTTATAATCGTCATAGCGCTTCTGTCGCTGGGAATACTTGGCCGGATTATTTCGCCGTTGGTGCAGTCCGTAACGGCACTGTTTTTTTCCTTCGCTGGCCTGTGAACCGGGACTGATCTCACGAATGACCACAACAAAACATGACACTGCGTGGCCACCCAGGCTCCTGGTAGTGCACGACGCCGACGCTCCCCGCAGCCCCATACTGACGGCCGAGGAGGCTGGTGGAAATCCGGCCCAGGCCGAAATGCCCTTTGCACTGGTCGCCGGCGAGCCGGTAACCCAGTTGCCTCAGGATCTCTACATCCCGCCCTTTGCACTCGAGGTTTTTCTCGAGGCCTTCGAAGGCCCGCTCGATTTGCTGCTCTACCTGATCCGGCGGCAAAACCTCGACATCCTGAATATCCCGGTCGCTGAAATCACGACCCAGTATGTTCAGTACATCGATCTGATGAAGAATCTTCACCTTGAGCTGGCCGGTGAGTATCTGCTCATGGCTGCCATGCTTGCCGAGATCAAGTCACGGATGCTGCTGCCGCGTATCGGTGCTGCGGAAGACGAGGAAGCCGATCCCCGGGCCGAGCTTGTCCGGCGCCTGCAGGAGTACGAAAGGTACAAGCAGGCGGCGACTGCGCTGGATGGAGTGCCGCGGCTGGAGCGGGACTTTTTCCAGGCGAACGCCGAAGTTGTCGATCGGACCGTCGTGACGCGCCTTCCGGATCTCACGTTGAAGGAACTCTTGCTCGCGTTCAGGGACGTAGTTACGCGCGCGGAGATGCTTGCCCACCATCACATTCGGCGGGAACCGCTTTCAGTGCGCCAGCGGATGTCGGAGGTACTGCTGAAGGTGCAGCAAGAGTCCTTCGCGGAGTTCCGGGACCTCTTCGATCCGCAGGAAGGGCGCATGGGGGTAACCGTAACGTTCCTGGCGCTCCTTGAACTCCTTAAAGAGTCCCTTATCGAGGTAGTGCAGACTGAGCCCTACGCTCCCATCCACGTGCGGGCTGCCGCAATCCAGTTGCCTCGGGAGTCGGGCGTGGAGGCTTTTGCTGCCGGTGGTTCAACCCTTCCGGCCTAACCCAAGTTCCCCGAACAGGCAGATATGGACAACCAACAACTCAAGTACATCGTCGAGGCCGCCCTGCTGGCCGCCGGCCGGCCGCTGGATCTCAACGGCCTGCAGGCACTGTTCGGCGACGATCATCCGCCAGGCAAGGATGAGTTGCGGGCGGCCATCGTCGGCCTGCAGGAGGATTACTCGGGTCGCGGGATCGCCATTGAGGAGGTAGCCAGCGGGTTCAGGGTGCAGATTCGCAGCAGCATGTCGGGCTGGCTCGCGCGTTTGTGGGAGGAACGGGCGCCGCGGTACTCCCGGGCGCTAATGGAAACCCTTGCCATCATTGCCTATCGGCAGCCAGTCACCCGGGGTGACGTTGAGGACATCCGCGGCGTTGGGGTCACAACCAACATCATGCGTTCCCTGCTCGAGCGATCCTGGATCCGCGTCGTCGGGTTCAGGGATGTGCCCGGCAAGCCCGCGATCTACGGCACCACGAGGGAGTTCCTCGATTACTTTGGGTTGAAGAAGCTCGACGACCTGCCGCCACTGGCGGATCTCAAGGATCTTGAGGCATTTACGGCGCAGCTGGAGCTTTCCGACGCAGAAGCGCTGCCCCCGGGTGCAGGTGCGCCGCTGCTCGTGCGCCTCGACCCCGATGCCGACGACTCCGATGGCGAGGAGTCTGACGGCGAGCTGGCGACGGTGACCCGGATCTCGACTGCCCGTAACTACGTGGATGCCGGCGACGAAGTTCCCGAAGCGGACTCGGACTCCGGCTCGAACGTCGTGCCGCTGAAGATTCGCTGAACGCTTCACTGTGAGTTCTTCGATTGGCACAGAGCGCCTGCAAAAGGTACTTGCTGGTGCTGGCGTTGGCTCGCGACGCGAGATAGAGCAGTGGATTCGCCTGGGCCGGATCACCATCAATGGCAATGTGGCAGAACTGGGTCAGAAGGTCTCAGGTCGCGAAAAGATCCTCATTGATGGTCGCCAGATCCCTGCACTGAGGAAGACCCGCCCGTCACCTCGCGTGCTCCTCTACCACAAGCCATCCGGCGAAGTCTGCACTCGAAGTGATCCCGAAGGTCGCCCTACCGTATTCGATCGACTGCCACCCCTGCAGGGCAGTCGGTGGATCAATGTTGGTCGCCTGGATCTGGCAACGTCCGGTCTGCTGCTCCTCACTACGGATGGTGGGCTTGCCAATGCCCTCATGCACCCATCCCGGGAAATCGAACGGGAGTATGCAGTCAGAGTGCAGGGCACCGTCAGCGAGGTAACTCTCCAGCGCGTCCGCGAGGGCATACCTCTCGAGGACGGTGTCGCAAAGTTCGACAGTGTGGAGCCCACTGGCGGGGATGGCTCAAACCAGTGGTTGCACGTGGTAGTGAGTGAGGGGCGGAACCGGCTGGTCAGGCGGGTGTGGGAGGCAGTCGAGTGCCGGGTGAGTCGACTGATCAGGGTGCGCTACGGCCCCGTAGAATTGCCCCGGTCTCTCCGTCCGGGCCATCACCGGCTGCTGAAAGACAAGGAGCTGGATGCGCTCTACGTGGCTGCGGGGCTGCGCGAGGCAGAGCCTGACAGCGCACCGCCGCGCTACTGACAGTCCAGGGATTTCCCCGTTACGCCTTTGCTGGCGGGCCCAAGCAGCCAAAGGTAAGGTCCCATCAGCGTCCCAGGCTCTGGTCTTGAAGCGGGGTCTTCCCCCGGATAGGCAGCTGCCCGCATGCGTGTCCGGGCGCCGCCGGGGTTGATGCAATTGACCCGGATTGTGCCCTCGGTCTTCAGTTCATCAGCCAGGGTCTGCGACAGGCCCTCCAGGCCAAACTTGGATGCTGCGTAAGCACCCCAGTAGGCCCGGCCTTGCCGGCCAACCCCGCTGCTGGTGAACACGACAGAAGCGTCCGGCGACTTCCGCAGCGCTGGCATGAGGACCTGGGTAAGGATAAAGGGCACATTAAGATTCAGGTGCATTACCTGATGCCAGATTCCGATGTCGTAGTGTTCGATCGGTGCTCGTTGCCCCAGCATTCCTGCGTTGTGCAGCAGTCCGTCAAGCCGACCCCAGGTGGCCGCGATCTGTTCGGCCAGCTTGAAGTAGCCAGGCCCGTCCGCACGAGCAAGGTCGAGGACGCAGATGGCTGGCTCCGGCCAACCGGCACCGGTTATCTCGTCATAAAGAACTTCGAGTTTGGACTGGGTTCGGCCGAGCAGGACGACAGTTGCTCCGTGGCCGGCACAGGCCAGAGCGGCAGCCCGCCCGATTCCGTCGCCGGCACCGGTGATGAGAATGACCCGATTCTTCAGTTCATCCGGCATTGCGTCGTGTGCCTTCGCGGTAACGGACAGCATTTGTCAGTGCTCCCATTTCAGCAGGGACAGGAGGTCCAACGTGGTGTCCAGGACATAGTCAGCACCCCAGCTTCCAGGATCCTGCCCTGGTTCCACGTAGCCGTAGCGCACCGCGATGGTGGTGGTGCCCGCGGACCTGCCAGACTCGATATCGCGGCGCGCGTCGCCCACGTAAACGGATCTGGAGGGGTTGACTCCCAGGCGTTCCAGGGCAAAGAGCACGGGTCGTGGATGTGGCTTTCGTTCAGGAAGAGTGTCGCCGCTGACCGTGCACGCCGAGCGGAGGTGAAGCCCCATAGCCGTCATCAACGGGTCGGTAAGGTGCGCCGGCTTGTTGGTCACCACGCCCCAGGGAACTGCCCCCGCCTCAAGGCGATCGAGGAGTGCGCCGAGATCCGGGAACAACTGTGTTTCGACAGCCAGCCTTGCCGCGTAGAGGTTCAGGTAGCGGCGATGCAGGTCCGCGTCAACGGTGGGGTCAAAGCCCGGAAACGCGAGGCGGAGGAGTCCCACGGCGCCGTTGGAGACATAGCTCCGGGCCTGCGCGTAAGCGACAGGGTTCTTGCCTTCTTCGGCGCAGATCGCGTTGAGGGCGCCGATCATGTCTGGGGCTGTGTCCAGCAAGGTGCCGTCGAGATCGAAGAGGACTGCATCTGGAGGGGAGTGGGCTACCCAGCGAGTCATTGAGCTGCGCCCAATCTGAAGTGAGCAAAATAGTTGACCGCGGCACCAGCGGTCAACCTGAAAACGCGATTTGCCGGATTGTACGAGCCGCCTCGTAACGAGACGAGCTGCAGGCCGCACTGGCGTCCCCAGGCATCAAGCTCCGACGGTCTGATGAGTTGGGAGTAATGGTGTGTCCCGCGCGGAACGAGGCGAGTGAGGTACTCGCCACCCACTATAGCCAGGGCAAAGGCCTGCGGCGTCCTGTTGAGTGTCGAGAACAGAACACTGCCGCCCGGCTTGACCAGCTGCGCGCAGGCTTTGACGAGCTGACCGGGATCAGGGACATGCTCCAGCAACTCCATGCAGGTCACAACGTCGTACGTTGCTGGCGACTCAAGCGCCAGCTCCTCCGCCGTTGATTCGCGATACTCCACGCTGAGCGAGGCAGACTCGATCAGGTGCAGCCGCGCAATGGCCAGCGATTCTGCTGACATGTCCAGACCCGTAACGCAGGCCCCCTGGCGTGCCATGGCCTCGGAGAGCAAACCGCCCCCGCAACCCACGTCGAGAACCCACTTGCCTGCAAGGCCGGCCACTTCTTCGATCCACGCAAGGCGAACCGGGTTCAGATCGTGAAGTGTCCTGAACTCGCCATCCGGGTCCCACCAGCGGCTGGCCAGCCGGCTGAAGTGCGCGATCTCGGCTGCGTTGCTGTTTGGTTCCCTAGCCATGAGTGCTCCGCAATTTGTCGGCCCACGCTGAGGCTCGCCCGAGGATGGCTTTACTATCTGCGATCAACGGTTTGCCATCTTCGAGCAGCTGCCGGCCGGCGATCCATACATCGGTGACCTGGTCCCGGGATGCTGTGTAGACCAGCTGGGAGATGGGCGAAAAAACAGGCTGGCTAGCTGGACGGGAAAAGTCGACGCAGATCAGGTCAGCCTCCTTGCCCGGCTCCAATGAACCCACGCGGTCGCCCAGGCCCAAGGCCCGGGCTCCACTCAGGGTGGCCATCCTCAGTACTTCGGCGGCAGTAACGACGTCTGCCCGTTGCGCGATGCCCTTGGCCAGCAAGGCGGCGGTGCGCATCTCGCCAAACATGTCCAGGTCGTTGTTGCTGGCGGCACCATCGGTGCCAAGGGCGACGTTGACTCCTGATGCAAGCAGCTTCGACAGCGGGCACAGACCACTCGCGAGCTTCAGGTTGGACTCCGGGCAGTGCACGACGCTGACGCCGCGCGCAGCCAGCACGGCGATCTCATCTGCTTCCAGCTGAGTCATATGTACGGCTGCCAGTAGTGGAGTGAGCATGCCCAGTGCACCAAGTCGTTCCAGCGGCCGGCACCCTGACTCCATTTCGCTGTTGGAAACTTCACCAGCCGTTTCGTGGACATGCATCTGCACTGGCACATCAAGTTCATCTGCCAGTACGCGAATCTTCTCGAAAGTTCTGTCAGACACGGTGTACGGAGCATGCGGTGCAAACATCATTGATACACGAGGATGGCCCTTGAACTGATCGCGTACGGCCAGACCCTTGCTGAGGTACTCGTCGGCCGATGCTGCCCATACCGTCGGGTGCTCAAGGACGATCATGCCAACCGAGGCGCGCATGCCGCTATCCGCGACGGCCCGGGCAACGATATCCGGGAAGAAGTACATCTCGCCGCAGGTTGTGGTTCCTCCCTGAAGCATCTCCAGGAGGGCCAGCTCGGTTCCATCCCGGACGAAGTCACCAGTAACCCAGCGCGCTTCTGCGGGCCAGATGTGCTGATTCAGCCAGATGTCCAGGGGTAGGTCATCCGCCATTCCGCGGAAGAGCGTCATTGCCGCATGTGTGTGGGCGTTAATGAGGCCTGGCAGGAGCACATGATTCGGCCGGTGGACATGGGATGCGGCAGGGTAGGCAGCCAGCGCGTCGTCCCGGCGAAGAATGGCCAGAATCCGGCCATCCCGGACCACGATGGCATGGTCCTCCAGTACGACCCCAAAGGGTTCGATGGGGACAATCCAGCGGGCGCTAATGATTGAGTCGGCAGGGTGCATGCAGGGCTTTCGACAGGCGGATAATGCCTTATCCGGGTTCGCCCCGCTGGTCCGGTTGCAGGCTGAACCGTGCTACCATAACGGTCTGAATTCAGAACGATTCTGACGACCCGGTAATTAACACTGTCGCGCCCGTTTAAGCCGATGGTCCCACTGGAATCTCCAGCACGGACCTTCCCGGTTAGGGGTGTGCATTAATGCGGAAACTTCGAGATCGATGGCTGAAGTCGCCAAGGAAATTCTCCCGGTAAACCTCGAAGACGAGATGCGTCAGTCCTATCTGGACTACGCCATGAGCGTCATTGTCGGTCGGGCTCTGCCGGACGTGCGGGATGGGCTCAAGCCCGTCCATCGCCGGGTCCTGCACGCTATGCGGGAGCTGGGGAACGACCACACCAAGGCCTACAAGAAGTCGGCTCGCGTGGTCGGCGACGTTATCGGCAAATACCATCCCCACGGTGACACTGCGGTGTACGACGCGATCGTCCGCATGGCGCAGCCCTTCTCGCTGCGGTACCTGCTGGTTGATGGGCAGGGCAATTTCGGTTCCGTAGACGGCGATGCGCCAGCCGCCATGCGCTATACCGAAGTCCGGATGACCCGCATTGCCAGTGAGCTGCTGGCAGACCTGGACAAGGACACGGTCGACTTCGTGCCCAACTATGACGGCTCTGAAACCGAGCCCTCGGTCATGCCCGCCAGGATTCCCAACCTGCTGATAAACGGCTCGTCAGGTATCGCCGTCGGCATGGCTACCAATATTCCGCCACATAACCTTGGCGAGACCATTACTGCAACGCTTGCGCTGATCAATGACCCGGAGATTACCGTCGCTGAGCTGATGGCGATCATGCCCGGTCCGGATTTCCCGACCTCGGGGATCATCAACGGTTCCCAGGGAATCTATGCGGCTTACACGACGGGTCGCGGGCGGGTTCATATCCGGGCGCGGACGCACGTGGAGGAGATCGACTCCCGGGGTCGGGAGGCACTCATCATTACCGAGCTTCCCTACCAGGTGAACAAGGCGAGGCTCATCGAGAAGATTGCAGAGCTGGTCCGGGAGAAGAAGCTGGAGGGTATCAGTGAGCTTCGGGATGAGTCCGACAAGGACGGTATGCGGGTCGTCATTGAGCTGCGGCGGGGGGAGTCCAGCGACGTCGTCCTGAACAACCTCTACAAGCAGACGCCGCTGGAGACCGTCTTTGGCATCAACATGGTTGCCCTGCGGGATGGTCAGCCCAGGTTGTTTGATCTCAAGGGCCTGCTTGAGTGTTTTGTTCGTCACCGCCGGGAAGTAGTCACCCGACGGACGATATTCGACCTCCGCAAGACCCGGGACCGCGCCCACATTCTGGAGGGGCAGGCGGTTGCGCTGGCGAATATCGACGAGGTGATTGCCGTGATCAAGGCATCACCAACCCCGCCAGAAGCGCGCGAAGCGCTGACCGGGCGGCACTGGTCCCCGGGTGCGGTCACGGAGATGCTGGCCCGCGCCGGAAATGTCTCTACTCGACCGGAAGATGCGGCGGCGGACTTCGGTCCGGGGCCCAAGGGCTACAAGCTCTCAGTGGTCCAGGCGCAGGCGATCCTTGATCTGCGGCTGCAGCGGCTTACTGGCCTTGAGCAGGACAAGATTATTGCCGAGTACCAGGAGTTGCTGGGGAGGATCCGCGAGCTTTGTGAAATCCTGGCTGATCCGGACCGCCTCATTGCCGTTATCCGGGCGGAGTTGACCGAGATCCGGGATAACTACGGAGACGCGCGGCGCACGGAGATCGTCCAGGTTCACTCCAGCCTGGAGATGGAAGATCTGATTCCCGAGGAAGACGTCGTCGTGACCTTGTCCCACGGCGGCTACGCCAAGGCCCAGAGCGTCAGCGACTACCAGGTCCAGCGCCGGGGCGGCAAGGGGCGGGCTGCAGCGAAGGTGAAGGATGAGGACTTCATCGACAAGCTGTTTGTAGCTAACACCCACGACACCCTGCTGTGCTTCACGAGTACGGGCAAGGTCTACTGGCTTAAAGTCTATGAAGTGCCGCGGGCAGGCCCCGGAGCGCGCGGCCGCCCCATGGTCAACCTCCTTCCCCTGGAGCCGGAGGAGCGTATCAATGCGGTGCTTCCGGTCCGGCAGTTCACTGATCACAACTTTATCTTCATGGCGACGAGCGACGGTACGGTCAAGAAGACCTCGCTGGATTCCTTCTCGCGGCCGCGCACCGCTGGCATCCGTGCCATTGAGCTTCATCAAGGAGACCGCCTTGTCGATGTCGCGATCACTGACGGGGAGTGCGACATCATGCTGTGCGCCAGCTCCGGCAAGGCCATACGCTTTCAGGAATCCGACGTGCGGCCCATGGGTCGGACTGCCGCCGGGGTTCGGGGCATCCGGGTAGCTGAGGGCCATGAGGTGATTGCCCTGCTCATTATCGGCGAGGGCGAAGTCCTCACGGCCACCGAGAAGGGCTACGGTAAACGAACTGCAGTCAGTGACTTCCCGGTTCAGTGCCGGGGCGGTCAGGGCGTGATTGCGATTCAGACGTCGGACAGAAACGGCCGCATGGTTGGTGCGATCCAGGTGCGTGATGAGGATGAGATCGTACTCATCAGTTCAGGCGGCACGCTGGTAAGGACTCCAGTCTCCGAAGTATCCCAGCAGGGTCGTAATACGCAGGGCGTCCGCCTCATTCGGATTGACGATGAGGACCGTCTCGTAGGCCTTGACCGGATCCTCCCGGAGAGCGACGACGCCGGCGAGGGCGCAGAACCGGTTTCCTGATTCGGGATGGGAGTGGCCATCCTTTACCTTTAAAAAGACCGAGAGATTCAGATGGCAAGGGTTATCAATTTCAGTGCCGGTCCCGCTGTACTTCCGCTTGATGTGCTCCAGCAGGCGCAGTCGGAACTAGTCGACTGGCAGGGCCTGGGTATGTCGGTCATGGAGATCAGTCATCGCAGCAAGGCCTTCATCAAGGCTGCAGAGCAGGCTGAAGCAGATCTGCGCGAACTCATGCAGATCCCCGACGACTACTCGGTGCTGTTCCTGCAGGGCGGTGCCACCACCCACTTTGCACTCATTCCGCTGAACCTGTCGTCCGCCGACCAGGCCAGTGACTATCTGGTTACAGGTAGCTGGTCCAAAAAGGCCAGCAAGGAGGCGGGTGTCATTCGCAAGGTCGGCGTCGTGGCCGATGGCGCGTCGTCCAACTACATGGATGTTCCTGAGCGAAAGAACTGGAAGCTGAATTCCGACGCTGCCTACTTCCACTATTGCGCCAACGAGACGATCAGCGGCCTTGAGATGCACACGCCGCCGGATGTGGGTGCGGTGCCGCTTGTTGCGGACATGTCGTCTACGATTCTTTCCCGTCCCATCGACGTCCGGAAGTTCGGCATGATCTATGCGGGAGCGCAGAAGAACATCGGGCCGTCCGGGATTGTCATACTCATTGTCCGCAAGGATCTGCTCGAGCGTTCGCCCGCGGGGCTGCCACCGATCCTAAAGTACTCGGCACACGCCGCCGAAGGTTCGATGCTGAATACTCCACCAACCTTTGCCTGGTACTTCGCCGGACTGGTCTTCGCGTGGCTAAAGCGCCAGGGCGGCTTGGCCAAAATGGCTGAGTTGAACCAGCGCAAGGCCGAGTGCCTGTATCGCGCTATCGATGAATCGGGCTACTACAAGAATCCGGTGGCCAAGCCTTACCGCTCCTGGATGAACGTGCCCTTTACCCTTCCCCGGGAGGATCTGGATGCGGAGTTCCTGAAGCAGGCTGAACGTGCCGGCCTTACTAACCTGAAGGGTCATCGGTCGGTGGGTGGTATGCGGGCGAGTATTTATAACGCCATGACAGAGGATGGGGTTATTGCCCTGGTGGATTTCATGGCGGACTTTGCCACGAAACACGGCTGAGCGACGCTTAAGGCCACCCTACGCTATACATGACATTCACAAGAGGTTGTCCCGTTTGAGCGCAAAGACCAACTACAGGATTCTTGCCCTGAACAGTATCTCGACCGAGGGGCTGCAGCGCCTGCCCCGCGAGTACTACGAGGTGTCTGCAGACGCCCAGCAGCCGGATGCCATCCTGGTCCGGTCGGCGAAGATGCACGATATGGTGCTGCCAGAGTCACTCCTCGCGGTTGCCAGAGCAGGGGCGGGCGTCAATAACGTGCCCGTTGCTGCCTTGTCGAAGAAGGGCATCCCTGTCTTCAATGCCCCTGGCGCGAATGCCAATGCGGTAAAGGAGCTCGTTCTCGCCGGTATGCTCCTCAGTGCCCGAAACCTCTGTCAGGCTTGGAACTTTGTCGAGCACCTCAAGGAAGAGGGGGCCGCCCTCGACAAGGCAGTCGAGGCTGGCAAGAAACAGTTCGTCGGCTTCGAGTTGCCTGGCAGGACGCTGGGCGTCATTGGTCTCGGTGCCATCGGTGTTCAGGTGGCCAACGCGGCACTGGCCCTCGGTATGAGGGTCGTGGGCTTTGATCCGCTCATTACTGTGGAGAGAGCCTGGCAGATGTCGTCTGCGGTGGAGCAGGCGCGAACCCTTGATGAGCTGTTTAGTCGCTCGGATTTCGTGACGGTTCACGTGCCTCTGCTCGACGCCACCAGGGGCATGGTCAATGAAGCACGGATCCGGCTGATGCCCAACAAGGCTGTCGTGCTCAATTTCGCGCGCGGGGAGATCGTTGATGAGGCAGCTATAGTCGAGGCACTAGGTGCCGGCAAGCTCACTGCCTATGTCTGCGACTTTCCGAGCCGCGCCCTGATGGGTACGCCGGGGGTCGTAATGCTCCCGCATCTCGGTGCTTCCACGCACGAGGCCGAAGCAAACTGTGCAGTGATGGTCGCCGATAACCTTCGTGCCTATCTCGAGGACGGTACCATTCGCCACTCGGTGAATTTCCCGGATGCTGAAGTCGTGCGCACTACTGCTCATCGCATCACCATCGCCAACTCGAATGTGCCCAACATGGTGGGTCAGATCTCCACCTGTCTCGGCGACGCTGGCCTGAATATTGCGGACCTCTTGAACAAGTCGCGTGGTGAACTTGCCTACACAATCATCGATCTTGACGGCGCCATCACCGGGGCAACGCTAACCCGGATCCGGTCGATTCCCGGCGTGCTGACTGTCCGCGACCTGGGTAGTCGCCCTGTGGCCAGGGCCTGAGAAAACTATGGCGATGAAGAAGCGTGCCAAGACCATCGTTCGCGGCGCTCGCAAGTCGGTCGGTGGCCTGGAAGCCCTTCGCCAGCAGATCGATGGCGTCGATGAGCGCATACAGGCACTGATTGCTGAGCGGGCCGGGCTTGCCCAGCAGGTTGCGCTGGTCAAGGGCGCCGCCGGTTCTGCCGTGGACTTTTATCGGCCAGAGCGGGAGGTTGCAGTGCTGCGTGCGGTCGTGGCCCGCAATAAAGGCCCGCTGACGGATGAGGAGATGGTCAGGCTATTCCGGGAGATCATGTCCGCGTGCCTTGCCCAGGAGGAGCCGATGAAGGTGGGCTACCTGGGCCCGGAGGGTACCTTCAGCCAGTCCGCTGTCTACAAACACTTCGGGCATTCCGTGCGGGCGTTGCCCCTGGGGATGATCGATGAGGTATTCCATGAGGTTGAATCCGGCGCCGCCGATTTTGGTGTTGTACCCATCGAGAATTCGACCGAAGGCACGGTAAATCACACCCTGGATATGTTTCTGACGTCGCCGCTCCGGATCTGTGGCGAGGTTGAGATGCGCATTCGGCACCACTTGCTGGGCAAGTCGTCTGGTCTCGAAGAGGTGCTGCGGGTGAGCGCGCATCCGCAGGCCCTGTCGCAGTGCCGGGGTTGGCTCAAGGAGTATCTGCCTCACGCCGAATTGCATCCCGCCAGCAGTAACGCAGAGGGTGCCCGCCGGGCTCGGGATGAGGCTGGTACCGCGGCGATTGCGGGCGATGCTGCTGCCGAGGTCTATGGCCTCAGCAAGCTGGTCACTGATATCGAGGACCGCCCGGACAATACGACGCGGTTTCTCGTCATCGGCCGCAAGATGCTGCAGGCCAGTGGCAAGGACAAGACCAGCCTCCTGGTGTCCACCAAGGACACTGGTGATGCCGGGGCTCTGCAGAAACTCCTGGCTCCCCTGGCAGAGCACGAGATCAACATGAGCCGGATCGAATCCCGTCCCTCCCGGCGCCGGAAGTGGCACTACGTCTTCTTCATCGATATCGATGGCCATGCGGAGGAGCCCGGAGTTGCGCCGGCGCTTGCCAAGCTCAAGAAACGGGCTCAGCTGTTTCGCGTGCTGGGTTCTTACCCGAAGGCTGTTCTCTGACTGGCCTCTCTCAGTCCATGCGGGGACCGGCGGATTTCTCGAGACTTGCTGCCGCCGGAGTGCGAGGTCTGCAGCCCTACGTTCCCGGCAAGCCCGTTGCGGAGCTGGAGCGCGAGTTCGGCGTTAGTGACGTACTGAAGCTGGCGTCCAACGAGAATCCCCTGGGGCCACCGAAAGAGAGTCTCGAAGCGATTCGGGTCGCCCTTCGTGGGGTAGCTCTCTACCCCGACGGGTCGTGCTATGAGATCAAGCGGGCCTTGGCAGCCAAGCTGGCCATCCCCCCTGAGTGCATCACCCTGGGCAATGGTTCCAACGAGGTTTTGTCGCTTATAGCGGAGACGTTTCTCGGTCCCGGGGACGAGGCGGTCTACTCGGAATTCGGTTTTGTCGTCTATGCCCTTGCCGTCCAGGCCACGGGGGCCACACCACGTGTCGCACCTGCCAACGGCGAGCAGGATAGCCAGCCCCTTGGCCATTGTCTGGAAGCGTTCAGTTCGCTGACTAATGCCCGAACCAGGCTGGTGTTCATAGCCAACCCCAATAACCCCACTGGGACCTGGCTTGAACCCGCAGTTCTTCGGGGCTTCATCGGTAGTCTCCCGGACCATGTGCTGGTCGTGGTCGATGAGGCGTACCGGGAGTACATGCACCCAGATAGCTGCCCGGACACGCTGGACTGGCTTGCCGAGTGTCCTAACCTGATTCTCAGTCGCACATTTTCGAAACTGTACGGTCTCGCTGGCCTGCGCGTTGGTTACGCCATCAGTCATCCGGAGGTGGCTGAGCTTCTGAACAGGGTCCGGCAGCCCTTCAACGTCAATGCACTGGCGCAGGTGGCCGCGATAGCGGCCCTCGACGCCACGGACCATGTGCGCAGGTCCCAGGACCTGAACCGGGCTGGCGTGGCTCAGCTGCAAGCCGGCCTGGTCGGGTTGGGCTGGTCGGTGCCGGCCTCAGCGGGCAATTTTGTACTGGCCGATACGGGCGGACCGGCGGCACCCTGGAACGAGGGCCTGCTGCAGGCGGGGATCATCGTTCGACCCGTGGCCAGCTATGGCCTGCCGCGGCATCTGCGCATCACGGCGGGCTTGCCCGAGCAGAACGAGCGGCTTCTCCAGGCATTGAGAATCCTCCGCGAGCGGGGGGTGGGAGCCTGATGCAGACCAACTCCCAGCGATTTCTGGTGCAGCCCTCAACCGCCGTCGAGGGTTCCCTGCGCGTCCCCGGCGACAAGTCGATCTCGCACCGGGCGCTGATGCTCGGTGCAATCGCGGCGGGTACCAGCCACGTTACCGGGTTCTTGCCGGGTGAGGACTGCCTGGCAACGCTGGCGGCCCTGCGGAGTCTGGGTATTGAAATTCATCAGAGGGACGCGACGACCATTGATGTGGTGGGGCAGGGCATGCACGGGCTTGTCCAAGCCAGTCACGGGCTGGACATGGGTAACTCGGGCACGGCCATGCGGCTCTTCATGGGTCTGCTGGCAGCCCAGTCGTTTCCATCGGAATTAACAGGCGACGAGTCGCTCGGCAAACGGCCCATGGAGCGAGTCGCCAAGCCACTGCGCCAGATGGGGGCAGACGTGCAGACGCTGAATGGTCTGCCCCCGGTACGGATCCGAGGCTGCGCCGGTCTGCGTGGTATCCGGTTTGAGATGCCGGTGGCGAGTGCGCAAGTGAAGTCCGCGGTCCTCCTGGCTGGACTCTACGCTGCAGGTGAGACTACAGTGACTGAGCCGGCGGTGACGCGTGATCATACGGAGCGGATGCTGACGCGCCTTGGTTGCCCGGTGCGCCGGGCAGGTCCGTCCGTCACGGTTGCCGGTGGAGGCAGTCTTTCTGCAGCCCGCATCGACGTACCGGGAGATCTCTCTTCGGCGGCGTTCATGGTCCTGGCTGGTTGTCTCGCCACCGGCGGGGAACTGGTCATCGAAGGTGTCGGGCTGAACCCATCCCGCACCGGCATACTCCGCATCCTCCAGATGATGAATGCCAGGCTCCGGGTCGAGATGGCTATCGATGATGGCGGCGAGCCGGTAGGTCGAGTAGTCATTGCTCCCAGCCGTCTTCGGGGCATCGAGATTCCGACTGAACTTGTGCCTCTGGCGATCGATGAGTTTCCAGTGATTTTCGTGGCGGCGGCGTTGGCCGAGGGTGAAACGGTCATTCGTGGCGCCGAGGAGTTGCGGCACAAGGAGAGCGACCGGATTCGCGTTATGGCTGACGGCCTCCGTGCGCTCGGAGTCGATGTCGTGGAGTTACCCGACGGCGCCCGAATCCTCGGCGGCCAGCTTCGGGGGGGGGTCATCGACAGCGGCGGTGACCATCGCGTAGCGATGTCCTTTGCCGTGGGTGCTTCCCGGGCCCTGGGTCCCGTAAAGATCCTCAATACCGCCAATGTGGCGACCTCCTATCCCGGTTTCGTTACTCAGGCCCGCGGGATTGGCCTCGACATCGAGGCTGGTCCCGATGAGTGAGGCCGGGCTGACCCGGCCACCACCGGTACTGGCTATTGACGGACCGGGCGGGGCAGGGAAGGGTACGGTCAGCCGTCTGGTTGCAGGCCGACTCGGCTGGCATTTGCTCGATAGCGGGGCCCTGTATCGCCTGGTGGCTCTGGATGCCCGGCAGCGGGGCTTGGGTTTCGAGGCGGAGCAGGCCGTGGCCGAGTTGGCTGCCCGCCTGGACGCCCAGTTTCAGAGCCAGGGTGACCAGACGCGCATCCTGTTAAACGGCCTGGATGTCACGGAAGCCATCCGTTCCGAGGCGGTGGGCGATGGCGCCTCCCGCGTGGCGGCGGTTCCGGGAGTCCGCCGGAGCCTGGTTGAGCGCCAGCGGCAGTTCCGCCAGCCACCAGGCCTGGTGGCGGATGGCCGCGATATGGGCGGGGTCATCTTTCCTGATGCTGCTCTCAAGGTGTTCCTCACGGCCAGCCTGGAGGAACGGGCCCTGAGGCGTCATAAGCAGTTGAAGGACAAGGGTATTGATGTTAGCCTCTCCGCCCTTTCCAGGGACATGGTGGAACGTGACCGAAGAGATTCGGCCCGGGCCATTGCGCCCCTAAAGGCCTGCGACGACGCACGGATTCTGGATACGACGGGCATCGATGTGCCTGAAGTGGTAGCCATCGTCCTGGGGTGGGTAGCGGAACGAGTCGTGCCTTGAGAGCCTTTTAATCGTTTAAAGCCGAAAGAATGAGCGACTGGGTCCGGTGACGCACATGGCGTTTATCGGGTTTTTTTCTGAAACCGCTGCCCCTACGAGCTGGGTTAGCACACTTAAACCATAGGTCCGCCCCAGGGCGGTAATCAACACAAATGACGGATAATTTCGCCGAACTCTTCGAGCAAAGTCTCGCCAATACACGGATCAAGCCCGGCACCATCCTGATGGGGCTGGTGATCGAAGTTTCCTCCGAGGCCGTAGTCGTCAGCGCCGGCCTGAAGTCTGAAGCCGTCATCCCGGCCAGCCAGTTCAAGAATGAACGTGGCGAACTCGAGGTCAAGGTTGGTGACCACGTCGAAGTCGCTCTCGACTCCGTGGAAGATGGCTTTGGAGAAACCAAGCTGTCCCGGGAACGCGCCAAGCGCGTCCGTACTTGGGAGGCGCTTGAAGATGCCTTCGAGCACAGCAAGATCGTCAAGGGAATCATTAATGGACGGGTCAAGGGCGGGTTTACCGTTGACATCGAGTTCGTCCGGGCCTTTCTTCCCGGCTCACTCGTAGATGTGCGGCCAGTGCGTGACCCCTCTTACCTGGAAGGTAAAGAGCTCGAGTTCAAAGTCATCAAGCTGGATCGTCGACGAAACAATGTCGTCGTCTCCCGCAGGGCGGTCGTTGAGGCCGAGTACAGCCAGGAACGGGAAGCGTTGCTGGCCAATCTGCAGGAAGGCTCTACCGTCAAGGGCGTCGTCAAGAACCTTACGGACTACGGCGCATTCGTCGATCTCGGTGGCATTGATGGTCTCCTGCATATCACTGACATGGCGTGGAAGCGAGTCAAGCACCCATCAGAAGTTGTCACCGTGGGTGATGAGATTGAGGTCAAGATCCTGCGCTTTGACCGGGAGAAGAATCGCGTTTCCCTCGGCATGAAGCAGTTGGGTTCTGATCCCTGGGAGGCCATTTCCAGAAGGTACCCCCCCACGACGCGTCTGTTCGGCAAGGTCACCAACATCGCCGACTATGGCTGTTTTGTGGAGATCGAGGAAGGCGTCGAGGGCCTTGTGCACGTTTCTGAGATGGACTGGACGAACAAGAACGTCAGTCCCGCAAAGGTCGTGCAGATTGGCGATGAAGTGGAAGTAATGGTGCTCGATATCGACGAAGAGCGCCGCCGTATTTCCCTTGGCATAAAGCAGTGCAAGACCAATCCCTGGTCGGATTTTGCCACCGGTTACAACAAGGGCGACAAGGTCTCCGGGAAGATCAAGTCCATCACGGATTTCGGTATTTTCATCGGCTTGCCTGGTGGCATCGATGGACTTGTGCATCTCTCCGACATCTCCTGGGATGTGCCTGGCGAGGAGGCCGTCCGCAACTACAAGAAGGGTGAAGACGTCGATACCGTGGTTCTGGCGATCGATCCGGAGCGCGAGCGCATTTCCCTCGGGGTCAAGCAGCTCGATCAGGATCCCTTCTCCAAGTTCCTTGCGGATAACCCCAAGGGCTCGATCATGAAGGGTGTCGTCTCCGAAGTGGATGCGCGTGGCGCCGTCGTGGATCTGGAGGGTGGAATCAAAGGCCAGCTAAGGGCCAGTGAACTCTCACGGGATCGGGTCGAAGACGCGCGTACCTTGCTCAAGGTCGGTGACGAGATTGAAGCCCGCTTTACCGGTCTCGATCGCAAGACCCGCGTGGTGTCATTGTCCATCAAGGCCAAGGACGCCCACGAAGAAGCCCAGGCAATGGAAAGCTATCGAAGTGACAGTTCGTCGGGCAGTACCGCCACCACTCTGGGCGAACTCCTGAAGGAGCAGATCTCCAAGGCTAGCGACACCTGACTTTGGTCGCCGCAGTAAGGGGTTGAGCGGGGTAAGTTTGATGGGCACGCAGCGATGACAAAGTCGGAATTAATCGAGGTTCTGGCCCGTAAGCAGAAGCATCTTCCAACCAAGGATGTCGAGTTGGCGGTGAAGCATCTGTTGGATCTCATGAGCGATGCGCTGGCCGGTGGTCAGCGCATCGAGATTCGCGGTTTTGGCAGTTTCTCACTCCACTTCAGGCCGCCCCGCATGGGGCGTAACCCCAAGACAGGGGATGCCGTCGCGCTGGCCGGGAAGCATGTGCCGCACTTCAAGCCCGGTAAGGATCTGCGCGATCGCGTCAACAAGAACCGCCAGCTTCCCATCAAGGACTGATGATTCTGGCTGACTGGAGAATCCAGCAACTCTCCTTCAGCCCGGTGGAGCCTGCCAGATGATTCGCAGTTTGCTGGTTTCCATTCTTGTCCTGTTCTTCATCGGACTGGCTGCGGTGTTTGCGGCCCTGAATCCTGGCCGGGTTACTCTCGATTTCGCTTTTCTGGCAACGGAAGTAGAGAAGTCACTCGCCATCATTGTCGCAGTCGCATTCGGCTGGGCGTTCGGGATTACGTGTGCCCTGTTTGGCATCCTGCGTCTGATGACGCAGCGCCGGACGCTTCGTCGTTCGCTGCGACTTGCTGAGCAGGAGGTTCAGGCACTCCGCAGCCTCCCGGTGCAGGATGCCGACTGAGTCGACTTTTCTCTTTGCTGGCCTGCTTTTCCTGGCCGCCGCGCTTGGTTATGTCTTTGCGCGGTTCGGCGATTCCGACGAGGTGGAGGAGGCGGAGCAGTCAGCCCGCACGAAGTTCCTGCGTGGTTTCCGGTACCTCCTGAATGAGGAATCTGATCGGGCTGTCGATGTTTTCACTGGCGCTGGCGACCTCAGCGATGACGCGATGGAGACCCAGCTTGCTCTGGGCATCTTGTTTCGCCGGCGCGGAGAGGTCGACAGGGCTATACGCCTCCACGAAGACCTGGTGGGCAGGGCATCCAGCACCGTCGCCCAGCGTGAGGCGGCATCATTTGCTCTGGCCGAGGACTATCTCAGTGCCGGGCTGTTTGATCGTGCTGAAGCTCTTCTTGTGCAGCTGCGCAATTCAAGGGGCCACGGCATGGCGGCACTGGCCCGATTGCTCCGGATCTGCGAGGTCACGAGCGACTGGGACAGGGCGGTCGACCTTTGCGCGGAGTTGAACCGGGTTTCTCCCGGGCAGGTCAGTCCCTCGCAGCTGGCGCACTACTACTGTGAGCTCGCAGAGGTGGCGCGGCGGGACCACTTGCCTGGCGTCGCCCGCGAGATGGTCAATCAGGCCGAGGCCAGTGACCCGGGCAAGGTAAGGACCGCATTGATCCGGGCAGATCTGGATACTGATTCGGGACACCCTGCCGAGGCGAGTGCCACGCTGGCGCAGCTTGGCCGTGCGCACCCGGCACTGCTCAGTGAGATTCTGCCGCGAATCCTGGTCCTGTCGCGGGCTGCTGAGGGTGGGTCTGGCGTTGGTCAGGTCGTTGACCAGCTGGCTGCGACACCAGAAGGCCTGCGTGGGATCGCGCTGGGAGTCATCGGGGACTCCCGCATTGAGGATCCCCGGGCCGTACGGTGCCTGGTTCAGTTTTTGGCAGGACAGCCTGCATTGGGTGAGCTGCTGGCGGCCGGGGAGGGGGAGTCAGGGCAGTCACCGGCCAGGGTCAAGGCTCTTCGGCCGCTTCTGCACAAGATGCTCGGCGCCGGTGCCAGGTTCCAATGCAAAAACTGTGGTTATAGCAGCGCGGTTCTCCACTGGCAGTGCCCAGGCTGCCGGTCCTGGGACACAGTGCACCCGGTGAACTCGTCGGTGCTTGCCGGAATACTCTCCTAGGTCATTACTCGATCAAATCAGCGGAAAGTCCGCTTCAATCAGCATGGCCTCGTTTCTTAGGATGACAGCGCTGTCAGCTACAGACAGCGCTGTTGTCCATAAAGAATGTAAAGGAGAGTCTCATGCGAAGAATCATGTGCCTTGGCCTACTCGGAATCCTGCCGGCCCTGGTTAGTGCTGGTCCAGTGGATATCAACACCGCCGATGCCACTACCATCGCCCAGGAACTGAACGGTATTGGAGCGAGTCGCGCCAAGGCTATCGTCGAGTATCGGGAGAAAAACGGGCGCTTTGCTACACCGGAGGACGTTCTCAAGGTTAGCGGGATCGGCCCTCAGGTGCTTAAGTTGAATCGCGACAATATCCGGACGGGGCAGCCTGCCAAGCCTGCGAGCAAGCCGTAACAGCAGCTGGACGGCGTGGCGCCCACTGCGTCGTCCAGCTCATCCGGGCGCAGCACGCTGCCTGTGGATTCGCTATGATCAAACCTTAAATAAGCCAGTCCTCTGGAGCATTCCGCATGTCGAGTCCCGTTCGCACCGCCGTCTTTCCTGTTGCCGGGCGGGGCACTCGCTTTCTCCCGGCTACCAAGGCGATGCCCAAGGAGATGCTCCCAATTGTTGACAAGCCGCTGGTTCAGTATGCAGTCGAAGAGGCACTCGAGGCGGGAGTGACCCGGCTCGTCTTTGTTACCGGTAGCAGTAAACGGGCGATTGAGGACCACTTTGATCGCGATCCGGAACTCGAGCGCGCCTTGAGTGTTGCTGGCAAACAGGATCTCCTGGACATCGTCCGGGCTATCCTTCCGGCAGGCGTTTCTTGCGTTTACATTCGGCAGGGCGAGCCTTTGGGTCTGGGTCATGCGGTTCTTTGTGCGCAACCAGCTGTCGGTGATGAGCCCTTCTTCGTGCATCTGCCCGACGATCTCATCAAGGCCGACACTGGTTGCCTTACCCAGCTTCGGCGCCACCACGAGCAACACCGGTCCAGCGTGCTTGCCGTGCAGGAGGTGCCTCAGGACCGAACACGCGACTACGGCATTGTCGCCGTGGACGAAGCGCACCAGCTCCGCCAGATAGTCGAGAAGCCCGCACCGGAGGTGGCCCCGTCGCGGCTGGCGGTCGTTGGGCGCTATCTGCTCACACCTGCGATTTTTCGGATACTCGAGTCCACGGGGCGGGGTGCGGGTGGGGAGATTCAGCTCACGGACGGCATCGCCCGCTTGCTGCAGGTTGAGCCCGTCTACGCACTGCCGTTCACCGGGCGGCGCTATGACTGTGGCAGCAAGCTGGGGTACATCGAGGCGACCGTCGACTACGCCCTGGCCGATGCCACTCTTGCAGGCCCCCTAAGGGCCCATCTGCGGACGCTTAGCTGATGATTCCGCTCGCCATGAATTGGCTCCCCGGGCCGGATTCGAACCAGCGACCAACCGGTTAACAGCCGGTTGCTCTACCACTGAGCTACCGGGGAAGCGAGAGATAGCCGTGAAGGCCGCGAATTCTCAGCGATCGTAGCGTGGCAAGTCAAGAACGCCCCGCACGTTAGCCAATAACTCTCGTAATTCTTCGGATTGCTTCCTTAAGGGTGTCCAGACTGCAGGCAAACGAGAGCCGCAGATAGCCTGGGGCACCAAAGGCTGAACCTGGCACGACCGCCACGTCGCCACTGTTCAGCAACAGCTCGGAGAGCGCCAGGTCGTCCTTTAGGCCCTTGGCCCGAATGGCGTCGCTGGCGTCCGGAAAAGCATAGAAGGTGCCGGCGGACGGGAGGCACTTGAGACCAGGAATCCCATTGAGAGCCGCCACGACATAGTCATGTCGCTCCCTGAAGGCCCTGGTCATTTCGCGCACGCAGGCCTGGTCGCCTGACAGGGCCGCGACGCTGGCAGCCTGGGAAATACTGGACGGATTGGAAGTGCTCTGGCTCTGGATCTTCTTCATCGCACCGATGATCGCCTTCGGGCCACCGGCGTAGCCAATGCGCCAACCCGTCATGGCGTACGCCTTGGAGACTCCGTTGATGGTAACCGTCCGATCGTAAAGTGCCGGGCATGCCTCAGCGAAGCTCACGAAGGGTTCAGCTGCCCAGTAGATATGCTCGTACATGTCGTCAGCTGCGATGACTATGTCTGGGTGCCGCTCCAGCACCTTGCCGAGCGCCTGAAGTTCCGCGCGCGTGTAGGCAGCGCCAGTGGGGTTCGATGGACTGTTCAGGAAAATCAGGCGGGTTTTCGGCGTGATCGCTGCTTCAAGAAGGCGAGGGGTGATCTTGAAGCCGTCCTGCATCATGGCCCCGACGATGACCGGCTCTGCATCGCACAGCTTGATCATGTCGGGATAGGAAACCCAGTAGGGCGCGGGGACGATAGCCTCGTCGCCCGCATTCAAAACCGCGCCACAGACGTTGTAGCAGGTCTGCTTGGCGCCGCAGGAAACAACGATCTGATCCATCGCGTAGGTCAGATGGTTCTCGCGACTGAACTTGTCAACGATGGCCCGTTTCAGTGCTGCGGTGCCTTCAACGGGGGTGTACTTGGTCTGGCCACTGCGGATGGCTTCGATGCCCGCCGCCTTGATGTGCTCCGGGGTGTCGAAATCCGGCTCGCCAGCCCCCAGATCGATTACATCCCGCCCTTTGGCCCGGAGTTCCGCTGCCATGGCCGTGACGGCCATCGTTGGAGAAGGCTTGACTCGTTGACAACGCTGCGAAACTGCTAGACTCACTTCACTTCCTCGCTGGACTCGTGGCTCAAGAGGGCCGCAAATTCTAAGGGATTCGGGTTCCGCATCCAACTCCTGATCAAGACCAGTCGATTCCTGCCCGATGGACCGAATTCAGCTTAGTTCCAGTTTCAGACCGGCGGGGGATCAACCCGCAGCCATTCTGGCCCTCAACCAGGGCCTGACCAGTGGCCTCGCCCGGCAGACCCTCCTCGGGGTTACCGGCTCAGGGAAGACCTTTACGATTGCGAGCGTGATCGAGGCCCAGCAACGCCCCGCCCTGATACTCGCGCCCAACAAGACCCTGGCCGGTCAGCTTTACGGGGAAATGCGCGAGTTTTTCCCGAGCAATCGGGTGGAGTACTTCGTTTCCTACTACGATTACTACCAGCCCGAGGCGTACGTTCCGTCGTCCGATACGTACATCGAGAAGGATGCCGCCATAAACGCGCACATCGAGCAGATGCGCCTGTCGGCAACCAAGGCTCTGCTCGAGCGGCGTGACTGCATCATCGTAGCTACAGTCTCGGCGATCTATGGCCTGGGCAACCCCCAGTCCTACCTGAGTATGGTGCTCCATCTTTCCCGTGGACACCGCTTGCCTGAGCGCGACCTTCTCCGGCGACTGGCCGAGATGCAGTACACCCGCAACGATGTGCAACTCGGGAACGGCAACTACAGGGCACGCGGAGAGACTATTGATATCTTTCCGGCAGACTCAGAGCGCGAGGCAGTGCGCGTCACGCTGTTCGACGATGAAATCGAGAGCCTGGCCTGGTTCGACCCCCTTACCGGCGAAATACTCCGCAATGTTCCTCGGCTGACCATCTTTCCCAAGAGTCACTACGTCACTCCCAGGGATACCGTGCTGCGGGCTCTTGAGCAGATAAAGGGTGACCTGGTCGAGCGGCTCGCGGAATTGCGCAATGCCAGCAAGCTGGTCGAGGCGCAGAGGCTTGAGCAGCGAACTCGCTATGACCTCGAGATGATGGCTGAACTTGGCTATTGCAACGGCATCGAGAATTACAGTCGTTATCTTTCCGGGAACCAGCCGGGAGCACCGCCACCCTGCCTTTTTGACTATCTTCCCGACGATGCGCTGCTGGTAGTCGATGAAAGTCACGTCACCATTCCCCAGCTTGGGGGCATGTATCGGGGCGATCGTTCCCGGAAAGAAACTCTCGTGGAGTACGGCTTCCGCCTGCCATCAGCGCTGGATAACCGTCCTCTGCGTTTCGACGAGTTCGAGGGTCTTTCGCCACAGACGATTTACGTTTCTGCAACGCCAGGCCCCTATGAGCGTGCGCATTCCGATGCGGTAGTTGAGCAGGTCGTCAGGCCCACCGGGCTGGTTGACCCGCCGATTGAGATCCGGCCAGCGTCGACGCAGGTCGATGACGTACTGTCCGAGATCCGGATTCGGGTGGCACGGCAGGAACGCGTGCTGGTTACGACGCTGACCAAGCGGATGGCCGAAGACCTGACGGAGTACCTGCAGGATCACGACATCCGTGTCCGGTATCTGCACTCGGATATAGAGACTGTCGAGCGTATGGAGATCATCAGGGACCTCCGTCTGGGCGGATTCGATGTGCTGGTAGGGATCAACCTCTTGCGCGAAGGCCTTGACCTTCCGGAGGTTTCCCTGGTCGCCATACTGGACGCGGACAGGGAGGGCTTCCTGCGGTCGGAGGGCTCGCTGATCCAGACAGTCGGTCGGGCCGCACGAAATCTGAACGGCACGGCAATCATGTATGCCGACAAGATCACCGGTTCCATGCAGCGGGCAATTGCAGAGACTGACCGGCGCCGCGACAAGCAGCTGGAGTTCAACCGCCAGCATGGCATCGAGCCCCGTAGCATCGTCAAAGACGTGCGCGACATCATGGATGGGGCCCGGGATTCCGCTCCGGGAAGGGGGCGCCGGGCGGCCGAGCCGGCCCAAGACTACCGGCAGTTGACTCCGGAACAGGCCGCCCGACGCATTGGCAAACTGGAGCGGGAGATGTTCGAGCATGCCCGCAATCTTGAGTTTGAGGAGGCCGCGAGGCTGCGGGACCAGCTGCAGAGCCTCCGTCGCGTCGAACTGGGCCTGCCCGCCAGCCTCGCCCGGTAGTTCTGCCCAGGCCACTCTGTGGCCGCTGATCTTGCTAAGGGCATCCCCAGTTCTGTATCGTTCGGCCCGGCCCCCAGCAGGCGCGTAGCTCAGTGGTTAGAGCACTTCCTTGACATGGAAGGGGTCGGTGGTTCGACTCCACTCGCGCCTACCATTAACGTACAGCACCCATGCCCATCATCACTCTGCCAGATGGCAGCCAGAGAGTATTTGACCGCCCCGTTTCTGTGGGAGAGGTCGCCGCAGCTATTGGCGCCGGCCTCGCCCGTGCCGCCCTGGCCGGGCGGGTCAACGATCAGCTGGTGGATACGGGCCATCTGATCGAGCAGGACGCGCAGCTCTCGATAGTGACGTCGAAGGACCCAGCCGGCCTGGAGGTGCTCCGGCATTCCACCGCCCACCTGCTGGCCCAGGCGGTCCAGTCCCTGTTTCCTGAGGCCCAGGTCACCATTGGGCCCGTGATTGAGAACGGCTTTTACTACGATTTCGCCTTCAAGAGGCCCTTCACACCGGAAGACCTGGTCACCATTGAGTCCAGGATGAGGGAACTCGTCGCGGCCGATCTGCCCGTGGAACGGCGAGTGATGTCCCGGGATGCTGCCGTGAAGTTCTTCACCGACCTTGGTGAACGCTACAAGGCCGAGATCATTGCGGCCATTCCGGCGGACCAGGAGATCAGCCTTTATGGCCAGGGAGGCTGGGCGGACCTCTGCCGGGGCCCCCACGTGCCCTCAACCGGCAAGCTCAAGGCCTTCAAGCTGACCAAACTGGCCGGTGCCTACTGGCGCGGCGATTCCCGCAACGAGATGCTCCAGCGCATCTACGGCACCGCCTGGCCTGATGAGGCCGCACTGAAGGCCCACCTGACCCGGCTGGAAGAAGCGGAAAAGCGGGACCATCGGAAGATTGGCAGGGAACTTGACCTGTTCCACTTTCAGGAGGAGGCCCCTGGTGCTGTCTTCTGGCATCCCAGAGGCTGGACCCTTTTTCTGCAGCTGATCAGCTACATGCGGGAGCAGCAGCTGGCTGCCGGGTACCAGGAAGTGAATACGCCGGAGGTCATGGACCGCGACCTCTGGGTGCAGTCCGGCCACATCGAGAAATTTGGCGATAACATGTTCATGACCAAGACCCCCGATGAGCGGGTCTTTGCCATCAAGCCAATGAACTGTCCGGGACACGTGCAGGTCTTTAACCAGGGTCTCAAGAGCTATCGGGAACTGCCACTGCGTCTCTGCGAGTTCGGGAAGGTGCATCGTTACGAGCCATCCGGCGCCCTCCACGGTCTGATGCGGGTTCGGGCTTTCACCCAGGATGACGCGCATATCTTTTGTACCGAGGACCAGATCACGGCAGAGTCCGTTGCCGTGACGGATCTCATCCTTGGCATCTACCGCGACTTCGGGTTTGACGATATCCGGGTGAAGTTCTCGGATCGGCCCGCCAAGCGGGTGGGCACGGATGCAATCTGGGACAAGGCAGAGGCGGCGCTCCGGTCGGCCGCCGAGGAGGGCGGTCTGGCCCTGGAGTACAACCCGGGGGAAGGTGCGTTCTACGGCCCCAAGCTCGAGTTCGTCCTGCGGGACGCTATTGGGAGGGACTGGCAGTGCGGGACCCTGCAGGTGGATTTCAACCTCCCCGAGCGCCTGGGCGCCTCATTCATCGGGGACGACAGCCAGCGCCGGGTGCCAGTCATGCTCCACCGGGCCATGTTTGGCTCCCTGGAGCGATTCTGCGGGATTCTGCTGGAACATCACGCCGGTCGGCTGCCCACGTGGCTGGCCCCCGTCCAGGTCACCATCCTGAATATTACGGACCGACAGACCGAACTGGCCCTGCAGGTACAGGAAAGCCTGAAAAATCAGGGCTTTCGGGCCGAGGTGGATTTGCGCAACGAGACGATTGGCTTTAAGATTCGCGAGCACACTCTTCAGCGGGTCCCCTATCTGGTCGTAGTGGGGGACCGGGAAGCACAAAATCAAGTGGTGGCCGTGCGCACGCGCGGTGGCAAGGATCTTGGCGCAATGCCGCTCGAGCGGCTAGTGCAGGGCCTGGCCGCTGAGATCGCGAGCCGCGGCCGCACTGTTATGGAGGGATAACGTATCGCTGCGAATAAACGAGTCCGCCGGAACGACGAGATCGATGCGCGGGAGATCCGTGTGATCGGGGCCGGCGGCGAGCAGGTTGGGATCCTTGGTCGGGAGGCCGCCCTTCAGTTGGCCAAAGATGTCGGCATGGATCTGGTGGAGATTTCTCCAACAGCAGTGCCCCCGGTCTGCCGAATCATGGATTTTGGCAAGTTCCTGTTCGAGACGAACAAGAAGGCCCACTCGGCGAAGCGCAAACAGAAGCAGATCCAGGTCAAGGAAGTTAAGTTCCGCCCTGGAACTGAAGAAGGCGACTACCAGATCAAATTGCGTAACCTGCTCAGGTTTATTGAAACAGGTGATAAGGCCAAGGTCACGCTGCGATTCCGGGGCCGGGAGATGGCCCACCAGGAAATCGGCGTACGGCTTCTGCAGAGGGTCCGGCAGGACCTGGAGGCTGTGGGGATCGTGGAGCAGTTTCCCCGGCTCGAAGGCCGGCAGATGGTCATGGTAATCGCGCCGAAGAAGAAGTGAGTGCCTAAAGGAAAGTGAGTGACGGTTGATCGCCTGGGCAATACCGCCCCGGGGGTTACCAGAACCCGCCTGTTATGGCCAAAGACTGGACCCCAATGGAGTCCAGCCCGGCTCGGACCAGGCTCAAGGAGATATCAGTGCCCAAGATGAAGACCAAACGGGGCGCCGCAAAGCGCTTCCGGAGGACTGCCAATGGCTTCAAGGCCGCGCAGTCGCATCTCAATCACATCCTGACGAAGAAGAGCTCCAAGCGAAAGCGCCAACTCGGAGCAATGAACCAGGTGGCCGAGTGCGACGTGCCTGGCGTCAAAAAGATGTTGCCGTATTCATAGGAGGACCGATTCATGGCACGAGTTAAACGTGGTGTGACGGTCAAAGCCCGTCACAAGAAGATGCTCAAGAAGGCCAAGGGAATGTCCCAGGCCCGGAGCAAGTTGTACAAGACTGCCAAACAGGCGGTCATCAAGGCCGGTCAATATGCTTTCCGCGATCGTCGGGTGCGCAAGCGCGAATTCCGTGCCCTGTGGATCACGCGGATCAATGCAGCAGCACACCTGCACGGCTTGTCCTACAGCCGCTTCATGAATGGCCTCCTGAAGGCTGGAATTGAAGTGGACCGCAAGATGCTCGCTGACCTTGCAGTGCACGATGCCGCTGCGTTTGGTGCGCTCGCCGAGAAGGCCAAGGCCAGTCTCAAGAACAGCGTCGCTGCTGCCTGAGATTTGGCGCCGTGCTGAACTGTAGGGATCATCGGCCGCCCAGCGACCGATGATCCCTTACGTCCTTCCTTATTCCAATGATTAGCGGTGATGGATAACGTCGAGTCGCTGTTGGCGCAGGCCCGGGAGGTGCTGACGGCCGCCCATGACCTGGTTGCACTGGATGCTGTGCGTGTCCGCTATCTAGGCAAGAAGGGCGAGCTTACTGCCCTCCTCAAGCAGCTGGGCAGCATGTCTGATGAGCAGCGACGTACCGATGGCCAGGCCATCAATCGCGCCAAGCTGTCGCTTACGCAGGCCCTCGACAACCGACGGGAGCAGCTCGAGCGCGAGGCGCTTGACGCGGAGCTGCGCGGTGGCTCGATCGATGTCACCCTCGGGGGGCGAGGTCAAAGTCCCTGTGGCCTCCATCCAGTTACTGTGACGCTTCAGCGCATCCAGAAAATATTCTGCGGAGCGGGCTTTTCAGTTCATCAGGGACCTGAGGTTGAGGACGACTTTCACAATTTTACGGCCCTGAACATCCCGGCTGACCATCCGGCCCGGGCTATGCACGACACCTTCTACCTGCCAGACGGCCGCCTCCTGCGTACCCACACGTCGCCCGTGCAGATACGGGCCCTCCTGCGGCTGGGCGCCCCGATTCGACTGATCGCCCCCGGCCGGGTGTATCGCTGCGACTCTGATACGACCCACACGCCAATGTTCCATCAGGTCGAGGGGCTCGTTGTTGATACCAACGTCAGCTTCGCCAATCTCAAGGCCATGCTGGCGGAGTTTGTTGAGCGCTTCTTTGAGCGCCCCGCGACCGTGCGCTTCAGGCCGTCGTACTTTCCGTTTACAGAGCCCTCTGCCGAGGTGGATGTATTGTCCGAGTCCGGCCGCTGGCTTGAGGTTCTGGGCTGCGGCATGGTGCACCCACAGGTTCTGCAGAACGCCGGAATTGATCCGGAGAAGTACACGGGCTATGCCTTCGGCATGGGTGTTGAGCGTCTGGCGATGCTTCGCTATGGCATCGACGACATTCGCCTCCTCTTCGAGAACGACCTCCGTTTCCTTCGCCAGTTTCACTGAAGCCACTGATCGGTTGTAGTCATGAAGTTCAGTGAACGCTGGTTGCGCGAATTCGTCGACCCGCCCGGAGATACCGGCGCCCTCGTGCACCAGCTGACCATGCAGGGTCTTGAGGTTGAGAGCGTCGAGAAGGCCGGGCCGTCACTGGACGCGGTGGTTGTGGGGCGCGTTACGGAGATCTCGCCCCACCCAAATGCGGATCGCCTGCGGGTCTGCCAGGTCGACGTTGGTGGCAGTGCTCTGCAGATTGTCTGCGGGGCCGCCAACGTTCGCGTAGGTGGTATTTACCCGGTGGCGCTGCCCGGGGCCACACTGCCCGGTGGCGTCGTCATCCGCAGTGCAGCCCTGCGCGGAGTCGATTCCGGGGGTATGCTGTGTTCAAGGGCTGAACTGGGACTGCTGGGCGATATGAGTTCGGCTGGAGGAGGCGAGGGCCTTCTCGAGTTCGATGACTCTGCGTTCCCCGGTATGCCGGCAGTCGCGGCCCTCGGCCTCGATGATCAGGTCCTCGACCTCAAAATTACGCCAAACCGGGCCGACTGCTTTTCGCTGCTTGGTATTGCCCGGGATCTGGCCGCCACCACCGGGCTGCACTTTGCAGAGCCCACGCCGGTCCCCGTAGCTACCCAGGCCGCGGCCTGCGTCGTTGTGAACATTCAGGATTCCGTCGCTTGTCCCGTGTTCGTGGTGCGGACCATCCATGGCATTCGCCCAGACGCCAGATCACCGGTCTGGCTCCAGGAGCGTCTCCGTCGAAGCGGGATCCGGTCCATCCATCCCGTGGTTGATATCACCAGCCTTGTCATGCTGGAGATGGGACAGCCTCTGCATGCCTATGACCTGGATAAGGTCGACGGTGGTCTGACGGTACGTCGCGCCCTGGATCAGGAACCGCTCAAGTTACTGACGGGTGCTGACGTCAGTCTCGATGCCGATGTCCTAGTGATTGCTGACCGGGTCGGACCCGCTGGTATCGCGGGGATCATGGGTGGCGCCCGTACGGCGGTGTCCGCCACCACCACCGGTGTTCTGCTTGAGTCCGCATTCTTCAGTCCCGCAGTGATGGCAGGTCGAGCCCGCCGGCTAGGGCTGCAGACAGACGCGGCAACCCGTTTCGAGCGCGGTGTTGATCCCACGGGTCAGGAGCGTGCTCTCGAGCGTGCAGCCGAACTCTTGCTCGCCATCACGGGCGGAGTGGCCAGTGCTTGTCAGTACTCAGGGACTGGAGTCTTGCCCCGCGCGCCGGTCAATCTGCGCCGGGCCAGGCTGGCCCGGGTGCTGGGCGACGAGGTGCCGGACACCGCCGTGGAGAGGATTCTCCGTGGCCTTGGCATGGGGGTGGTCGCCTCGGTCGACGGCTGGCAGGTTATGCCCCCCGCCTTTCGGTTCGATATCGGCGTTGAGGTCGACCTGATCGAGGAGATCGCCCGGGTCCACGGTTATGACCAGATCGCCACGCATCCGGGGATGCAGGCCACCCGGCTGGGAGAGGCTCCAGCCGCTCTAGTCACCACGGATTCGCTGCGCGCGGCCCTGGTACAGAGGGGCTATCAGGAGGCCATGACCTACAGCTTCATTGAGCGGGAGCAGGATCGCCTTTTCGCAGGTGGCCAGGAGGGCGTACCCCTGGTCAATCCGCTTTCCGCTGAGCTCGCCGTAATGCGCCAGGGCCTATGGCCTGGCCTAGTCCAGGCCCTCAAGCACAACCTGGCCCGTCAGCAGCGTCGCGTAAGGCTGTTTGAGGCCGGTATACGCTTCCTGCCTGGACCTGACGGGCTTGTGGAGGAGGAGGTGCTCGCCGGCCTGGCTGCCGGAGCCGTAATGCCGGAGCAGTGGGACTCTGCCGCGAGACCGGTGGACCTCTTCGATGCCAAGTCAGACATGGAGGCGGTCCTGGGGCTGCTCGGCGAACCTCAGCAGTTCGAGTGGGTCGCGGACCTACATCCCGCGCTGCATCCGGGGCGGTCAGCCCGCCTGAGGCGGAGCGGACAGCATCTTGGCTGGCTGGGAGCCATGCACCCGGTGCTGGTGAAGCGCTGTGGCCTGGACGAAGCGCCAATAATGTTCGAACTTGCCATTGCTGGACTAAGCATGGCCTCACTCGCTCCCTACGCGGGCGTATCCCGCTTCCCCGCGATTCGGCGCGACCTTGCTGTGCTGGTCGCCCGGGAGACGCCGGTGGCCAGCCTTGTGGCAGCCGTCCGGGCCGCGGCGGGACCCGCTCTGCGGGACGTCACTATATTTGACATTTTCGCCGGCGACCACATCGACGCCGCACAAAAGAGCGTCGCTTTGGGCTTGATTTTGCAGGAAACATCCCGCACCCTTACTGATGCCGACGGAGACAGTATCGTCGGTGCCGTTGTCCGCCGACTGGGGCTGGATTTCGGTGCGAAGATAAGAGAATAAGAAAAAGAGAGTGAATAAATGAGCCTGGCTCTCACCAAAGCGGATATGGCAGAGTCCCTGTTTAATGAACTGGGGCTCAACAAGCGCGAGGCGAGGGAACTCGTGGAGTTGTTCTTCGAGGATCTTCGTGCAGCGCTTGCCAGTGGGGAGCAGATCAAGCTCTCCGGATTCGGTAACTTCGACCTGCGGGACAAGAACCAGCGGCCGGGCCGAAATCCAAAAACGGGCAAGGAAATCCCAATCACCGCGAGGCGTGTAGTCACGTTTCGTCCCGGACAAAAACTGAAAGCCCGAGTAGAAGCTTATGCTGGAGCCGGGAAATAACGACGACCTGCCCCCAATCCCGGGGAAACGCTACTTTACGATCGGTGAAGTGAGTGAACTGTGCGCTGTAAAGCCGCATGTTCTGCGCTACTGGGAGCAGGAGTTTCCGCAACTGAAGCCGGTCAAGCGGCGGGGTAATCGCCGCTATTATCAGCGGCAGGATGTCCTGATTATTCGCCAGATCCGTAGCCTGCTGTACAGCGAGGGCTTTACCATCGGTGGCGCCCGCCAGAAGCTGACCGGGCAGGAAGCCCGCTCCGATCTTAGCCAGAGCCAGCAGATCATCCGGCAGCTGCGTCTGGAACTTGAAGAAGTACTGCGCCTGTTACGGCGTTGAGGCCCCGCGAGGCAAGCTTAGGTCTCGTCCGTGCAGTGATTTCGGGTATCATCCCCGGCGCAGTTCGAGCGGTCTTGGACTGATCGATGACCATTCAAGGACGGGGCGTGGCGCAGCCTGGTAGCGCACCTGCATGGGGTGCAGGGGGTCGCAGGTTCAAATCCTGTCGCCCCGACCAAATGGTGGTATCAATCAGCATGGCGCGTCTGAAGTTCGCCATAACGGTCGCCTGCCTGCTGCTGGCCACGGTGGCCGCATTTGCCCAAAGCCCGGATGACGCTTCGGCCATGACGTCCCGCGCCAGCGCCGACCGGGCCCTGACCCTGATCCGGAGCTGGGTAAACGGCCGCTACGATAACGCGGCCCAGACGGAGCGGGCCAGTTGCGCCAGCGGGAGCTCAACTTCAAGGAGCCTGGTCCCTTCAAGAACGCTTATCGGGACCAGCGGCGCCTGCGGCAGCTGACGCTTGATCTGTTTAACGTCGACTCAGGCTGCGACTTTCTGCTCACCCTCAAGTCCCCGGGAAAGCAGGTCGGGGGTCCGATGCGAGCGGGAGCATGCCGGTTCTTCAGCAAGGGGCTTAACAAGGAACTCACTGCTCAAGATGCAAGTGCGATTCGGGCTGACGAGTACTGGTTCCTTGGACGTTTTGTCGACGAGGCCGGCAAGGTCACGTGGGGTAATGCAAGTGCCGAGCCGGTCAAATTGGTGCGTCGACCGGGAACTGGGACGCCTGAATAAGCTGGGCAGTGGCTAACGTCGTGCTGCTCTGGGCCTCGCGAAGCATGCGGTCCTCGATCCCCAGCAGGATAGGTTCTGCTCCGCGGCGATGGATGTTGACCTTGGCATTGAACGCAGTGCGCCGCAGACCGTGCTTATCCTCAATGGCCAGCTTGCGGATTGAGAATGTTCCATCCGCGCAGGCCTCGCCCGTGAGGTAGCACTTTATGGACTCAACTTCTTCTCCAGAAAGTTCCAGGCCGTTGAGCTGAGACAGACTTCCCTGAGCCTGTTCCATGAAGCGTATCGCGTCGAAATCAGTAGCGTCGTCCGTGTTCGGCTCATGGCCCGACTGGAACATAGGTACACAGAATTCGCCGACGAGAATCTGGCCGGGTAGTGCGTGCTCGATCATGCGAGCGAGACCAATGGTTACTTCGCCCACGACATCACAGTAGACAGTTGGGTTCAGCCCCTCTGCATGATTGAACTCATAGCAGCTGCCCACATGGAAGCTCGTGCGTAGGAGAGGTACACCCCGTCCGTGGCCCTTTTGCCGGGCAATGGCATTGTCTGCCAGCACCAGATGCATGAAATGGTAAAGGTTGGTGTTTGCTTCAAGGCCCACATCCCGGTTCCAGATGTAGAAGCCATCCCCGGTGCTAGAGCGTGCAAAGTTAACCAGCATGCGTCGGGCCAGGAGTCGGCTGTGAGCTGCGTTAAGTGAGCAGGAAAGACTGTTCAGCTGAGTCATCTGCTCAAACGGAGTGAGCAGACCGAAGCCAACGATGTCGAAGAGTGCTACGGCACGATTGCGGACATAGCTGACGCTGTAGCGCTTGACGAGTCGCTCAATTGCTGCCGATTCCTCCGGGGTTCCCGTGAGTGGCTGGCGCAGGACGACTCGGGTCGGTTCTACGGACAGAAGACGTGTAGCGTTGTGCATCTGCCGTTCCGAAAACTGTCGAAGCCCCGACAGCAGGTGCATGATGAACTGATGAGCTGGCGTCTCGCTCCTGAGAGGCCCGGCTGGCTCTGGTATCTCTCCGCCGTAGGCAGCTACGGCATAGTGCGGGACAACCAGCAAAAGGACTCCATCCCGCGTCGGCGACCAGGCAAGAACGAGGTTCCGCCCCAGGCTCCAGTGTTCGTAGAACTGCCGATCGAGATCCAGCAGGTTGCCGCGCTGCCGGAGATCGAGGGGGAGGGAAGCGGGTTGCATTGGGTCCGTGAGCATCTGTGCGGGCTGCAGGCCTCAGGTTCCTTCCGTGGCGAGAGGGCGCCGGCGGATTTTGCCAGCAGGCGCTTAGTCACTTAGGATGCATGAGCTGTCCGCGACATTGCAATGGCTCGACCACAGGCCCCCGGATTTGACCCCATTTTCTCCAGAGCTCGCCTCAGGCCTGCAGTCGATTGTGGGGCCCGGAGGCTATCTGACGGCGCAGACAGACCTCAGGGGCTATTTGACGGAGTGGCGTGGTTTGTACTCGGGGACGACGCCCTGCGTGCTGCTGCCTTCGACGACGGGTCAGGTGGCGGAGATCCTGAGACTGTGCGCCCGGCACCGGATCGGAGTCGTGCCTCAGGGTGGCAACACGGGTCTGGTTGGCGGGGCGATCCCCCACTCAACTGAAGCGCGGCCGCAGGTGCTGGTGTCTGCCCGGAGACTGGATCGTATCCGGTCGATCGATGCTGAGGACTTCAGTATTACCGCAGAAGCCGGCTGCTTGCTGGCAACCTTGCAGGCAGCTGCCAGTGAAGCGGGGCGGCTCTTTCCCCTTAGCCTGGCAGCGGAGGGTAGTTGCCAGCTGGGGGGCAATATCTCGACCAATGCGGGAGGAACTGCCGTATTGCGGTTCGGAACGATGCGGGACCTTGTTCTTGGTCTCGAGGTCGTGCTCCCCGATGGCCGTATCCTCGACGGCCTGCGTAGTCTGCGCAAAGACAACACCGGCTACGACCTCAAGCAGTTGTTCATTGGCGCCGAGGGCACCCTCGGTTTCGTTACCGCCGCGACCTGCAAGCTGTTTCCACAGCCAAGCAGTGTGGTTACCGCCTGGGTCACCCTGCCCAGCGTCGCAGCGGCCATCAGCCTGTACGGTGCCGCCCGGGACCACTTGGGTGACGATCTGACGGCGTTTGAGTTTGCCAGTCAGTTCACCGTTGAATTGGTACTGAAGAATATTCCAGGCACACGGGCGCCGCTGGACAACCCGGGGCCCTGGAATCTCCTGATGGAAGTGAGTACGCCACGGACTGACTCGGGTCTGGAGGCCCGTGTTCAGGACTTCCTGGCGACCATGCAGGACGGGAACAGGATCATTGACGGTGTCGTAGCGGTTAACCGCGCGCAACGCGACGCCCTCTGGCACCTGCGGCACAGTATGTCCGAGGCGCAGAAGCTAGAGGGCGCCAGCATCAAGCATGACGTGTCTGTGCCGGTGGCCCGCATGGAAGATTTCCTGGCCGACGCCACAGCTGCCGTTGGATCGATGGTCACGGGGGTTCGGGTCGTCGCCTTCGGCCACCTGGGTGATGGGAACGTGCACTTCAACCTCAGTCAGCCCCAGGACTCAGATGGCGCCGCCTTCCTGGCCCGCTGGGACGAGATCAGCCACCGGGTCCACGAGGTTGCCGTCAGCTTTGGCGGTAGCTTCAGTGCCGAGCACGGTATCGGAGCGCTCAAGGTTGCCGAGTTGGCCCATTGGCGCAGCGGGTTGCCCCTGGAACTCATGCGGGCGATCAAGTTCGCCCTTGATCCGCTTGGCATCATGAACCCCGGGAAGTTGTTCCGGGCTGAGTGACCCGGGGCGTCTCTTGAAGCCCCGGGTCTGCGTCCCTGGTGCTAAACTTCAAGGCTGTTCGGACCGAGGCGTGGTGCCTCGAGACAGTGTGAGTAACATGAGCACCCCAAAGAAAGGCACCGGCGATAGTGCCGGCAGCGGCGAACGCCGCTATTCAAGCGTCGTGGTTGACGGGCCGCAGCAGGCGCCCAGCCGCGCGATGCTGCGAGCTGTCGGTTTTACCGACGCGGATTTTCGCAAGAGCCAGATCGGGATCGCGTCGACCTGGAGCATGGTCACCCCGTGCAATATGCACATCGACGGCCTGGCCCGGGCCGCCGCTGCCGGCGCCGACGGCGCGGGTGGCAAGGCCGTCCTCTTCAATACCATTACGGTTTCCGATGGCATCTCCATGGGTACCCCGGGCATGCGGTACTCGCTGGTGTCCCGGGAAGTAATCGCAGACTCAATCGAGACGGTCGTCGCGGCCGAGGGTTTTGATGGCTTTGTGGCCATTGGCGGCTGCGACAAGAACATGCCCGGTTGTGTCATGGCTATGGCCCGGCTCAATCGACCGTCGGTTTTCGTTTATGGCGGTACGATCCAGCCGGGTACAGAGCGCCGGGATATCGTCTCGGTTTTTGAAGCAGTGGGCGCCGTCGCCGGCGGCAGAATGTCGGCGCTTCAACTGTTGGAAGTAGAACGGACAAGCATCCCGGGTCCGGGCTCCTGCGGCGGGATGTACACCGCCAACACCATGGCGTCGGCCATCGAGGCCATGGGGCTCAGCTTGCCCAACAGCTCCGGGCAGGAGGCGATTTCCAGCCAGAAACACGAGGACGCCCTGAGGGCAGGAGCTGCCGTGGTCGAGCTGGTGAAACGCGGCATCCGGCCTTCCGAGATACTGTCCAAGGAGGCCTTCGAGAACGCCATTACGGTAGTAATTGCCGTGGGAGGCTCCACGAATGCGGTACTGCACCTCCCTGCCATGGCTCACGAAGCGGGCATTGCGCTGACGCTGGATGATTTCACCCGCATCGGTCAGCGCGTCCCGGTGTTGGCCGATCTCAGGCCGAGCGGCAAGTATTCCATGTCGGAACTGGTCGCAATCGGCGGTATCCAGCCACTCATGAAGCTGTTGCTGGATGCCGGGCTCCTGCACGGTCAGTGCCTGACGGTCAGCGGCCGGACTCTGGCGGAGAACCTGGCGAACGTGGCTCCGTACCCGGCCGGTCAGACCATCATTCGTCCTCTGGATAATCCTCTTAAGAAAGATAGCCATCTTGTTGTTCTTTATGGAAATCTTGCCCCAGAGGGTGCCGTCGCCAAGATCAGCGGCAAGGAGGGCCTGCGCTTTCAGGGGTCTGCCCGCGTCTTCGGCTCGGAGGAACAGGCCCAGGCGGCGATACTCGACGGCACCGTCGTCGCCGGCGATGTGGTCGTGATTCGTTACGAGGGCCCTCGGGGAGGCCCCGGTATGCGGGAAATGCTCAGTCCCACCAGCGCGATCGTTGGCAAAGGTCTGGGCGACAAGGTTGCCCTGATCACCGATGGACGTTTTTCAGGCGGCAGTCACGGTTTTGTTGTGGGTCACGTATCTCCGGAGGCTGCAGTTGGTGGTCCGATAGCGCTACTGCGGGATGGTGACCGGATCACGATAGACGCCGAGCGCAGAACCATTGACGTTGAGTTGCCACCCTCTGAACTTGACCTGCGCCGCAGTGCCTGGAGCGCGCCAGCGAGCACTGCCCCGGTCGGCGTACTGAGCAAGTATGCGCAGCTGGTTAGCTCAGCCTCGCTTGGCGCCGTCACGACCCGTCGGTAGGACATTTATCGTGGCAACCCAGCGCACCGGTGCCAAGCGCCAGTCATCCTCCCACTCGCCGACGAACTGGGTAGTCCTCAAGTTCGGGGGAACCAGCGTGTCCACTGCGGCCCGATGGGGGACGATTCTCCGTCTCGTCCAGCATCGCGAGTCAGAAGGCCTGCGACCGGTGGTTGTGCACTCGGCCCTTGCAACAGTCTCCAACCGGCTCGATGAACTCCTCCGGATAGCCGCTGATGCGCCTGTTCGCCCCTCGATCGAGGACTTAAGGACTCTGCACTTCAAGCTCGCAGCTGAACTGGGTGTCGATGGCCCTCTGGAGCTTGCTGAGTACTTCACCGAACTGGAACAGCTGGTGGCTGGGATTCACCTCATTCGAGAGGTCAGCCCGCGCGTCCAGGCCCGCGTTATGGGGATGGGAGAGTTGCTGGCGACGCGCCTGGGGGCCGCCTACCTCCGGAGCCAGGGGGTCAGGGTCACCTGGCTGGACGCCCGGGATCTGCTGCAGAGCCTGCCGGTTACCGGAGCTAACGAGCGCAGCGCCTATCTTGCCGCGAGTTGTGATTTCGATGCCGATTCCGCCCTGCAGAAGCGTTTTGCGGCCATCGATGGCGTGGTCCTCACCCAGGGATTCATCGCCAGTAATACCCGGGGTGAAGGCGTACTGCTTGGCCGTGGTGGCTCTGACACATCAGCCGCCTATTTTGCGGCCAAACTGCAGGCACAGGCACTCGAGATCTGGACTGACGTTCCGGGCATGTTCAGCGCCAATCCGAAGGTCGTGCCCGGTGCACGGCTGCTGAGGACTCTCAGCTACGCCGAGGCCCAGGAGATTGCGTCTACCGGTGGCTCTGTTCTGCACCCCCGGAGCATCAGCCCCTGCCGGCGTCATGGCATCCCCCTGAAGGTCCTGTGCACAACACAGCCTGAACTGCCGGGAACGCTCGTGACCGTCCGCGCCGGAAGCGATGCCCCCCGCGTCAAGGCAATCTCTGGCCGCAGCAGGATTACCCTGGTCTCCATGGAAACACTGGGGATGTGGCATGAGGTTGGCTTCCTGGCCGATGCCTTTCGCACCTTTTCTGATCTCGGTCTTTCAATTGATCTTGTTTCCACGTCGGAAAGTAATGTGACCGTCACGCTGGACCCCGGCGTGAACCCGATCGATGCCAACCTCCTCGCCGAACTCGAGGGACGTCTTGAGCGGTTGTGCAAGGTAACGATCATCCAGGGCGTGGAGGTCGTGAGCCTGGTGGGGCAGAAGATCCGCGCGGCGCTGCACGAGATTGGACCCGCGCTGGAAGCCTTTGAAGAACACAGGATTCATCTGGTCAGCCAGTCGGCGACCGACCTGAATCTGTCCTTCGTCGTGGAGGAGGGGCAGGCAGCCCGACTTATCCAGAAGCTCCACGGGACCCTCGTCCACCCGGGGCCGGACGACGAGGTATTTGGCAGCACCTGGGAGGAACTCCAGCGCGGAAGCGATCAGCCGGTAGTGCATCACGAGCCCTGGTGGGTGCGGCGCCGAACCGAGTTGGTGGCCATAGGCAGGGAGGAGGGCTCAGCCTACGTCTACGATCTGGAGACCGTTCGAGGGGCAGCGGGTCGCCTGAAGGCCCTGAAGTCAGTGACCCGGGTCTTCTTTGCGATGAAGGCGAACAACTCCAGCGCCATCCTCCGTGCTCTGCATGATGAGAAGCTCAGCTTCGAATGCGTGTCACCGAGCGAGATCGGCCGTATTCTCGAACTCTTCCCGGAAATCGACCGCCAGCGCATCCTGTACACGCCCAACTTCGCCCCCCGCTGTGACTATGCGTACGGGCTGGAACGCGGCGTCTGGCTGACGCTGGACAACCTGCACCCTCTGCGCAACTGGGGCGACCTCTTCCGGGGCCGGGAACTCTTCCTGAGGATTGATACCGGCCACGGTCGCGGCCACCACCAGCACGTCAAGACAGCCGGCTCCCACTCAAAGTTTGGTATTCCCCTGTTTGAACTGGAGGAGGCTCGGGAATTGCTCGCTGAGTGCGGCGCTACCGTTGTTGGTCTCCATGCCCACGTGGGCAGCGGCATTCTGACGCCCGAGAACTGGCAGGAAGTCGGTCGGGAACTGGTGACTGTGGCCGAAGATTTTCCCCACCTGCGCTACCTGGATCTGGGTGGTGGTCTTGGGGTACCCGAGAAGGTCGGCCAGGCGCCACTGGATATGGCAGCCGTGGATGCCGGGATTGCAGAGATCGGGGCGGCGCGGCCCGGTCTTGAAATCTGGCTTGAGCCCGGCCGTTACCTCGTAGCCGAAGCTGGTGTACTGGTAGCAACTGTCACCCAGACGAAGGGTAAGGGTCAGGTGCAGTACGTCGGCGTGAGCACGGGGATGAACAGCCTGATCCGTCCGGCGCTATATGGCGCCTATCACGAAATTGCCAATCTGACTCGTTGGGGCGAGCCTGCCACCCAGATCGTGACCATTGTCGGACCCATCTGCGAGAGCGGTGACCGCCTGGGCACGGACCGTCTGCTTCCCCAGTGCGAGGAGGGCGATGTGCTGGCAATAGCCAATGCGGGCGCCTACGGCTACGTGATGAGTTCGCGGTATAACCTGCGAGAGCCTGCTGTCGAGATCGCCATCTAGACCTGGTGACGCCGCTTCAGTTCCTCGACCACTTCCTGAAGGCCAATCTTGTGGGCCGCCAGAAGCACCAGCACGTGGTAGATGAGATCTGCAGTTTCGGCTACAACTCGTGACCGGTCGCTGCCGACGCCTGCCAGAGCCAGTTCGACGCCTTCCTCGCCCACTTTCTGGGCGATTCTCTGTGGTCCGGACGCGAGTAGCGACGCGGTGTAGCTGGCGTCAGCTGGCGCGTTACATCGCTGGGCAATCACCTGCTCCAGTTGTCCAAGAAACGAGAAGTCAGTAGTCATGACCGTACCTCAACGCCTGCGATCCGCAGGAATTCCTTTAGTGAGCCGATGTTGATTAGTCCCCGATGAAACACGCTGGCAGCTAACGCACCATCTACCCCTGCGTCCGAGAACACCGCTGCGAAGTCCTCCATTTTTCCCGCTCCGCCGGAGGCAATCAGGGGCACCGACGTGACAGCCCGGATCTTCCGGAGCTGGTGAAGGTCATAGCCGCCGCGAACGCCATCCTGATTCATGCAGTTCAGGACTATCTCTCCGGCACCTCGCTCCTGGGCTTCCACGATCCAGGCTTCTGTCGCCAGCCCGGCATAGGCTGTTTTGGCCGCGTCACCGGTGTTCCGATAGACCTTGTAGGTGCCACCTTCCTCCCGGCTGTCCACCCCCACCACAACGCACTGGGACCCAAAGCGTCGAGCCAGGTCCGTTATCAGACCCGGATTGGCCAGCGCCGGGCTGTTGATGGAGATCTTGTCTGCGCCATTGCGCAGGACCTCCTCGGCATCGGCAACACTGCGAATTCCGCCAGCCACGCAGAAGGGAATATCAAGCACCTCAGCCACGCGGCTGATCCAGCGCCGATCTACCGATCTCTCCTCGGGACTGGCCGTTATGTCGTAGAAGACCAGCTCATCCGCACCTTCGTCACGGTAGCGTGTCGCCAGCTCGACGATGCCGCCAACGACCTCATGATTGCGAAACTGGATACCCTTGACCACCTGGCCATCGCGGACATCGAGACACGGAATTATGCGGCGCGCGAGAATGACCTGATCTCCTCGAGGGTCAGTCGCCCGTCCAGCAGGGCCTTCCCCGTGACCACCGCAGCCGCCCCGGTGACGGCCAGCTGCTGCAGGTCTGCCAGCGAGCCGACGCCTCCGGAGGCAATGACAGCGGCGGCGGGAAAGCGCCGGCTGCACTCGCGATACAGATCCAGGTTGGGGCCCGCGAGAGTGCCATCCTGGGCAATATCCGTGCACAGGAAGTGCCGGGCGCCCCGCGCACAGAACTTCTCCAGAAGTGACCAGAGGCTACTCCCGCTGTCCTTGACCCAGCCCCGCGTCAGCACGGTGGGATCCTCGTTCTGGGTAACCCGAACATCAAAGGCCAGTACCAGGTGTTCCGGACCCAGCCGGTCGAGCCATTCCAAAGCCGTGTCAGGGGCCTCGGCGGCTACCGAGCCCACCACCACCCGGTCTGCACCGGCAGCGCGAAGGGCCAGGGCCCGGTCAATGTCTCTCAGGCCGCCGCCAGCCTGAACCGCGACTCCCACCTGGCTGGCCATGGCCGTGATGAGTTCCATATTCTGGGGACTGCCGGTCCGGGCACCGTCCAGGTCTACTACATGCAGGCGATGGAGCCCGGCATCCCTGTAACGGCGGGCCAGCTCGAGCGGATCTGTTGAGTACACCGTCACTTGGGAAAAATCCCCCTGATACAGACGAACACACTGCCGGTTCAACAGATCGATTGCCGGTATGACTTCCATCGTCACGAGCACGCCAGGAAGTTGCCCAGCACCCGGGCGCCGAGCGGGCCTGAGCGCTCCGGGTGAAACTGGGTAGCAAGAAAATTGCGGGATTCCACAACCGCGGAAAACTGCCAACCGTACTCGGTGCTGCCCGTTGTCACCGGGGAAATCCCGGCCGCATAGCTGTGGACGAAATAGAAGTAACTGTTGTCCGGTACGCCGGCGAGCAACGGACTGCTCCTCACTGGCATCACCTGGTTCCAGCCCATGTGCGGCACAGGGCGGCCTGGAGCCGCAGCAAAGCGCCGGATCCCACCTTCCAGAACCCCGAGACAGTCCACGTCATCTTCCTCAGATGTTTCATAAAGCAGCTGCAGACCCAGGCAGATACCGAGCACCGGCTGCGTCAGCTGTGGAATCAGGCTGGAAAGTCCCTTTTGCCGCAAACGCGCCATCGCAGACCGCGCAGCGCCCACTCCAGGGAGGATGACGTGGGTTGCGGAGCGAATCACGTCGGGGTCTACGGTTAGCTCACCAGCAACCCCCAGGCGGGCCAGAGCAAACTGCAGGGACGCAATATTGGCGCCACCGCCATCGATAATGGCTACTCTTGCCTGCCTTTGCGTCACAGGGTGCCCTTGGTGCTGGGCATGGAACTCCCGGCCTTTGCGATGGCCTGTCGGAGCGTGCGCCCGAAGCCCTTGAAGCACGCCTCGACCATGTGATGGGTGTTTTCCCCACGAACTGTGATGTGCAGGTTGGCACCGAGGCTGTCGGCCACCGAGCGGAAGAAGTGGGGCACGAGTTCGGTCGGCAACTGACCGACTTCCGCGCGTGGAAATGTCCCGCTGAAGACCAGATAGGCTCGACCGGACAAGTCAAGGCTTATCTGTGCCTCGGTTTCGTCCATGGGCAGGAGGAAGCCGAATCGGTTGATCCCGCGCTTGTCACCCAGTGCAGTGCGAAGAGCTTCACCCAGAGCCAGAGCGACGTCTTCAACCGTGTGGTGCTCATCAACCTGCAGATCGCCCGCACAGTCTATGTCCAGGGAGAAACCACCATGCTTGGCGATCTGCTCAAGCATGTGATCAAAAAAGCCGATTCCGGTCCGGATACGGACGGGAAGCTCTGCATCCAGGTCGACCACCACGGAGATGTTGGTCTCCCGGGTCCGGCGCTGCACGGCGGCTGTACGCGGCCTGTCGACGACGGAATGGGCAATCCGGTCCCAGGACCCGGGCTTGGCGGGCTCTACCAGAAATCCCTGGACCCCAATGTTGCGGGCGAACTCCAGATCGGTAGCACGATCACCTGCGACAAAGCTGGTCTCCTGGTCCATGGCTACGGTGCGCAGGAAATCTCCCAGATGACCGGGACTTGGCTTGCGGCAGGAGCAGCCGTCCGCTGGTCGGTGGGGACAGATAAAGACCCGGGAAAACTCGATGCCCTGGGACTTAAACAGGGTCGTGACGAAGTCCTGGACCTGCTGAAACGACTCGGTGGGGAACGATCCTGTACCAAGCCCGTCCTGATTGGTCACCATGACGAACTCATAGCCTGAGTCGCGCAGTCGCAGAAGGGCGGGGATAACGCCCGGAACCAGGGCCACTTTGTCGAGGCGGTCCACCTGCTCGTCATCCGGCTCGAGAATCAGGGTCCCGTCCCGGTCAAGAAAGGCGATCTTGCGGGTAATGGCCATCAGGTCCTCAGTGTTTCAAGAAGCTGGTCATTTTCATCGGGGGAGCCCACGGTGATCCTTACGCAGCCCGGGAGCAGGGGGTCCCAGCTGAAATCCCGCAGCAGTATGCGGGCTGAGCGTGCCCGGGCCACAAGTGCCGGGGCATCTACCGACTCGATCAGGATAAAGTTTGCGGCGCTGGGCCACACTCTCTTTATGCCAGGCATTCCCGGGAGCGCGGCCATCAGTCGCTCACGCTCGGTGATGATACGGGCGCGACGGTTGGCGAGTTCCTGCCGGGCCTCCGGGACCAGAGAACGCAGGACAGCGTCCTGACCGGTGGTCGGAAAGCAGTAGGGAGGCAGAACCCGGCCGAGCAGGTCTACCAGTTCGTTTTGTCCGATGAGCACTCCACAACGGACTCCGGCCAAACTGAGTGCCTTCGACAGCGTACGCAACACAACGAGATTGTCATGCCTCGCCAGTAGTTCGCGCATGGGATCCGTCTCTGCAAACTCCTGGTAGGCAGCATCGAGTACCACCACACCTCGACCGACAAGGCCGGCACACAGGCGATCAACTTCAGCATCTGGAATCTGATTGCCCGTCGGATTGTTTGGTGAGCAGACAAACACAAGCTTGGTGGCGGGCAGCCACTGGCGCAGGATTTCATCGACAGGAAGGCCGTAGCCGGCTGCCCGCTCCAGTGGCACCTGCACAACGCCGGCGCCCTGGATCCGCGCGTAGACTTCGTACATGCCGAACGTTGGTGGGCAGATAACGATGCTATCCAGTCCTGCCCGGCAGAACCCTCGGATCAGCACATCGATCGCTTCGCTGGAGCCACGTGTCACCAGTAGTTGCCCCTGCTCTAAGCCATAAAAGTCCGTCAGGCGCCGGGCAAGTTCTGCAGGGCGCGGCTCGGGGTAGCGATTAAGGCCGTCGCGGCTGTCGTCGCCGGGTGGACGCCAGGGCGTTTCGTTGGCGTTCAACCGGATCAGGCCGCCCACGTAGTCAGCTGCCCGGTAAGGTGTAAGTTCGCGGATCTCCGGACGGAGAAGATTTACAGCACTACTCATGGCCTGGTGTCCGCCGCCTCAAGCCGAATACTCACCGCCCGCGCGTGTGCATCGAGCCCCTCGAGGCCGGCCAGGGTCAGTACGGTAGGCGCAAGGCCGCGCAGCCCTGACAGCGTCACTTCCTGAAGGGTCATTCGGCGTTGAAAATCGGCAACTGACAAGCCGCTGTACGCTCGGGCATAGCCGTAGGTTGGCAGAACATGGTTAGTGCCGCTGCAATAGTCACCAACAGACTCCGGTGTCCACCGGCCAAGGAAGACTGAACCAGCAGTGCTCACGTTGGCCGCAAGGTTCCGGGGTTCCGCTACCTGCAGAATGAGATGCTCCGGCGCGTACTCGTTCGCGACGGCGATTGCTTCGTCAAGGTCCGAGACGATAACCGCGACACTGTGGCGGAGTGCGGCCTCGATGATTACCCGTCGGGGGAGCGACTGCAGCGCTGTTTCCATCTCAGCTTCAACCCTGGCCACGAGCGCCTCGTCCGGCGTCACCAGAACAACATGGGAGTCAGGTCCGTGCTCCGCCTGCGACAGGAGATCCAGGGCAACGAACCGGGCATCAGCCAACCGGTCGGCCACCACCATAACCTCCGAAGGCCCTGCCGGCATGTCCAGCGCGGCACCTTCTGGATCGCCTGCGACCACCGTCTTGGCTGCCGTGACCCAGGCATTACCGGGGCCAAAGATCTTTGCCACCTTGGTGATGGATGCCGTGCCGTAAGCCATGGCCGCGATCGCCTGGGCGCCACCAACCTTGAAGATATCCCGTACGCCGCAGGCCCGGGCTGCGACGACCACGGCGGGATCTGCCAGCCCGTCCGGGCGTGGCGGGGTGCAGAGTACACGGACCGGACAGCCCGCAATCGCGGATGGGACGCCTAGCATGATGGCCGTTGACGGGAGTGGAGCGGTTCCCGCAGGCACATACAGACCCACCGCATCCAGCGGTTTGCTGATGCGCTCACAGACGACACCCGGGGCGGTCTCTACGCGAAGCGGGGGAGCGACCTGAGCTTCATGAAAGCGCCGGACGTTGGTAATTGCGCTGTCAATGGCGGTGCGGGCTTCCGCCGCCAGGCCCTTCTCAGCCAATGCGGCCTCATCCTCAGACACGCGCAATGCCGTGAGATCAGCCCCATCGAGTTCGCGAGCGAGGCGGATCAGAGCCGCATCACCATCGCGCCTTACGTCCGCAATGATGCTGCGCACTCTACCGTCGAGATCCCGGTTCAGGCCAAGGACCGGACGCCGGAGCACCGCTTTACGGGCGGGTGCGTCCAGGCTGGACCACATGCAGAGTCTCATGCGCATCAGGCGAGCATCTTTTCCACCGGCAAGACCAGCAGGGACGTGGCACCGGCTGCCTTGAGGCTCTCAAGGGTCTCCCAGAATACGTTCTCCCGGCATACGACGTGCACGGCCACCAGGTCGTCTCGTCCATCCAGGGGCAGTACCGTGGGAGCTTCGGAGCCGGGCAGCAAGGCCGTGATCTTCCCCAGAGCAGCCTTTGGTGCATGCATCATGATGTACTTGCTTTCCCGCACCTGCATCACGCCCTCTACGCGCTGCAGAAGTCTGTTGATCCAGTCGGCTTTCTCCGGTGGTACTTCGACGGGGGTTTGCAAAATCACGGCCCGACTCTCGAGGATGGTTTCACCCTCCCGAAGCTTGTTGGCTACCAGGGTGGCGCCAGTGGATACCAGATCGCAGATGACGTCGGCCCGGCCGAGGCTGGGCGCAATCTCGACGGCCCCGGAGAACTCGACAACCGTGGCGCTGAGGTTCTGCCTGCGGAGATAGTCGCGCACGATCGAGGGGTAGCTGGTGGCAATCCTGCGCCCCCCAAGGTCGGCCACTGTCCGAAGGGAACTGCCATCCGGGTATGCAAAGGCCAGACGACACTGGCCATAGTCGAGCGCGCGGATGATGCGAAACGGTTCAACGGGCTCCTGCTCGAGGAAGTGCAGGCGCTTCTCCTCAACAATGTTCAGGCCCGCAATCCCCAGGTCGCAGACGTCGTCACGAACCAGTCCCGGGATGTCATCGTCGCGCACGAGCAGGACATCTACGGGCATATTCTCACCAAAAGCGATGAGCTGGTCTGGCCCCTTGGTGTACTTCAGACCACAGCGCTGCAGGAGGTCGAGTGATTGTTCGGTGAGCCTTCCGGACTTCTGGATGGCAACCTTGATTCGGGCGGTCTTTTCGCTCATGTCGGTCTACTTTCGCCGGCGTTGCAGCGCCTTGCTGTAACCACCGGATCCACTGTTCAGGTAACGGGCCACGCGGCCGATGGTAGTCACGCTGACACCAGTGCGGTCGTGGATCTGTCGATAGGGCAGGTCGCAGTCGAGGAGTTCTGCAACCAGCCATCGGTCTTTCAGTGCCTGCAGTTCCGCAGGGGTACAGAGGTCGACCAGGAAAGCCCGGACTTCGGCCTGATCGCGCAGGCTGAGAATGGCCCGGAACAGGGATTGCTCCGCGGCTTCTTCGTCGTGCTGGTCGAGAATCCGGTGCTCTTTCATCAGCGCTCTAATGTAATAGCGTGCTATTACATTAATACAGGGCGGCCAATAAGGCAAGTCTGCGGTCAGGACCTCGCAGGCCAAGCCGATTCTGTCCGGCGCGGGCGGCTACCCGGCCGCAATGCGACTCAGGATTGAGTCGCCCATCGTCCTGGTACTCACAGGGGCGTGCCCCGGCAAGCTGATATCGCCAGTCCGCTGGCCTGCCTCAATGGCAAACAGCACGGCGTTCTCAACGCGCTGGGCCTCCGCTTCCAGGCCCAGGGAATGGCGGAGCAGCATGGCGGCGCTGAGGATGGTTCCGCAGGGATTGGCTTTGCCCTGACCCGCGATATCGGGGGCAGAGCCATGGATAGGCTCATACAGGCCCCGCTTGCCATCGCCAAGCGCCGCCGAGGGCAGCATTCCCAGGGAGCCGGTGAGCATGGACGCCTCGTCCGTCAGAATGTCGCCGAACATGTTCTCGGTGACGATGACGTCAAAGTCGGCCGCACGGGACAGCAGGTGCATGGCAGCAGCGTCAACCAGCAGGTGCTCGACCTCAAGTCCGGGAAACTCCTGCGCGTACAACTCCGTAGCCACAGAGCGCCAGAGTCGTGAGGTTTCCAGAACATTGGCCTTGTCCACGGAGGTTACCTTTCGCCGTCGCTGCATGGCCAGTCGGCCGGCCATGCGCAGCACCCGTTCGATTTCCGCCCGGGAGTAGGTACACACGTCGGTGGCAGAACCGGCCGTTCGTTCTTTACGCCCAAAGTAGATGCCGCCCGTAAGTTCACGAATTACAAGGATATCTACACCGGTCAGGCGCTCGGGCTTCAGCGGTGATGAGGCGTACAGAGAGGGGTGAGTAACGACGGGCCGTAGATTTGCGTAGACGCCCATGGCCGCCCGGAGATCCAGTAGTCCCTGTTCCGGACGCACGGCAGCGTCCGGACTGCTCCACTTCGGGCCACCCACTGCCCCGAGCAGCACCGCATCTGCTTCGGCGCTAACTCTGCGCGTGTCCATGGGAAACGCAGAGCCCGTAGCATCGATGGCAGCGCCCCCGATCAGACCCTCGCGAAACTCAAACTTGTGGGAGTGCCGGGTCCCAATCGCCTGTAGCACGCGGACCGCTTCCGCCGTGACTTCCGGTCCAATGCCATCCCCGGCAAGTATCCCGATCAGGGCTGCCACGAGCGCGTGTCCTCGAAGCGGGTGATGGCATCGGAGTGGTTGAGCAGGTAGCCCAACTGGTCGACCCCATTCAGCAGGCAATACCGCGAGAAGCCGTCGATGGGAAAGGCGACCGTCCGGCCCTTTGGAAGTCGCAGCTCACAGGCGTCGACGTCCACCGTGATCTCAGCGCCTGGATTCTCGATCAGCCAGCTGTGCGTCGTCTTGTCGACGATCACTGGTACGAGGCCGTTCTTGAGAGAGTTACCGCGAAAAATATCCGCGATCTCGGTGCTGATCACGGCCCGGATGCCAAAATCGAGCAACGCCCAGGGGGCGTGCTCCCGGGATGAACCGCAACCGAAGTTGTTTCCCGCCACCAGGATCCCGCACCCGTCCGCTTCCGGGCGATTCAGAAGGAAGTCCGGTTTCGGTTTGCCAGCTGAGTCATAGCGCCAGTCGGCAAAAAGCGCCTTGCCCAGACCCTTGCGGGTGGTTGTCGTCAGAAACCTGGCCGGAATGATCTGGTCGGTGTCGATGTCGGACTGCGGAATAACCAGCGTCCGCGACTGCACAAGATTTACTTTATCCATAGTGCTCTTTCTTAGTCTGCAATGAGGGGCCGGGGATCGGCGATCCGGCCTGCGACGGCGGACGCAGCGGCGGTCAGTGGACTGGCCAGCACGGTCCGGGCTCCGATGCCCTGGCGACCCTCGAAATTGCGGTTGCTCGTGCTGACGCACAGCTGGCCGCTTGCGGTCAGGTCGCCGTTCATTCCGATGCACATCGAGCAGCCGGCTTCGCGCCACTCAGCGCCAGCCGCGGTAAAGACCTCGTGAAGCCCTTCAGCTTCAGCTGCGCGCTTGACCTGCTCTGAGCCGGGGACCACCAGCATGCGCACGGACTTCGCTACCTTTCGGCCCCGCATAACGCTGGCAGCTTCACGCAGATCCGACAGACGTGAGTTGGTGCAACTGCCAATAAAAACCACATCCACGGGCATCCCGAGCATGGGTTTGTTTTCCACAACGCGCATGTATTCCAGTGCCTTGCGGAAGCTGGCGTCCGTGGCGGCAGGAACCGGGTCGCCTATGGGCACCACCATCCCTGGGTTGGTTCCGAACGTGACCATGGGAGTCAGCACATTTGCGGCAAGAGTGACCTCCCGGTCAAAAGCAGCATCCGGGTCGGAGGGAAGTCGGCGCCAGCGGGCCACGGCCGCATCCCACGCGGAACCCTTTGGCGCCATCGGGCGGTTTTTCAGGTACTCAATGGTCGTGTCGTCGGGAGCAATCATGCCGGCTCTTGCGCCACCTTCAATAGACATGTTGCAGACCGTCATGCGCTGTTCCATGTTCAGGCTCCGAATGGCACTGCCCCGGTATTCTATGACGTGCCCCGTGCCACCACCCACGCCGATTCTGCCGATGATGGCGAGAATGATGTCCTTGGCAGTTACGCCCGGTCCAATCTTTCCATCGACGGTGATCGCCAGGGTTTTCGGCCGACGCTGCAAGAGGCACTGGGAAGCCATTACGTGGCCGACTTCGGTCGTGCCGATGCCGAAAGCCAGAGTCCCGAATGCACCGTGTGTGCTGGTATGACTGTCCCCGCAGACGATGGTTTTGCCAGGCTGGGTTATTCCCAGTTCAGGACCGATCACGTGCACGATGCCCCGTGCATCACTGTCGAAGCCAAAGAGTTCAACACCGTATTCCCGGCAGTTCTCGATCATCATTCGAATCTGGGCAGCTGCTGCAGGCTCGGAGACGATGTCGAGATCCTTTAGTGACGCTACCGGGACCGTTGGCGTCGAGTGATCGAGTGTTGCCAGCGTGAGGTCAGGGCGCCTCAATTTCAGCCCCTTGGCTCTGATTACCGAGAACGCCTGCGGCGACGTCACTTCGTGGGTCAGATGCAGGTCTATGTAGAGCACCGCCGGCGTATCAGCGGTCTCCGGCACAACAATGTGGTCATCCCAGATTTTCTGGAAAAGCGACTTGCCGGTCATTTCAGCAGTTCCTGACAAAGCAGTTGGTGAAAGCAGGGAATAAACAGTTACGGGCGGCTGGCCGTCTTCTTGGTAGCGGGGCCATCCAGAGGTTCAAGCCAGTGCCATTTATCGGCAGTGGCACCGCTGAATAGGCCGAAGAAGGCATCTTGCAGCAGCTTGGTCATGGGCCCCCGGGAGCCGGCGCCGACCGTCAGTCTGTCCACCGAACGGACCGGCGTAATCTCGGCGGCCGTCCCCGTCAGGAATATCTCGTCGGCGATATACATCATTTCCCTCGGCAAGACCTGTTCGCGCACTTCTATGCCAAGTTCACGAGCCAACGAGATAACGCTGTCCCGGGTGATACCCATGAGAATTGATGCTGCAGCCGGCGGTGTAATCAGCACGCCATCTCGGACCAGGAACAGGTTCTCGCCCGCACCCTCGCTCACAGTACCGTCCACTCCCAGCGCGATGCCCTCAGCAAAGCCCCGGTCTCTTGCCTCCCAGCCAACCAGGGTGCTCGACAGATAGTTGCCGCCCGCCTTGGCCAGGGCAGGAATTGTATTCGGCGCGACCCGTTGCCAGGACGAGACGCAGACATCGACACCCTCTTCGAGGGCCTCCGGTCCAAGATATGCACCCCATTCCCAGGCTGCGATCGCCAGTTCTACGGGGTGTCCGGGTTTTGGGACAACGCCGACTTCACCAAAGCCCCGGTAGGCGAGTGGGCGAATGTAGGCGCTCTTCAGGCCGTTCCGCAGGACAACTTCTTTGCAGGCCGCGTTAATTTCCGCTGCCGTCCAGGGGATCTCGATGCGGTGGATCTTGGCTGATTCAAGCAGCCTCCGCGTGTGGGCCTGCAAACGGAAAATCATGGTCCCGGATGGTGTCGCGTAGGCCCGCACACCCTCGAAAACCGATGATCCATAGTGCAGTGCGTGACTCAAGACATGCACCGTGGCGCTGTGCCAGGGCACCAGCTTGCCGTTGTGCCAGATCCATTCTGTGGTTTTGATGGCCATTGGTAGTCCTCTTAATAAGGCGTACGACGGGGTCAATCTCACCATTATAGTCTACGGTTGCCGTGACCTCGCCCGGAGGGTCTTCGTCCCTGGTCACACTGCGGACTTCGAAATTCTTCAGTTCCACGTGGTATCGAAGATCACTGCCCGGTCCTGCTGGGGAAGCCGCGTACGACCATCTCTTGTCCGGTCGGGGGTCGATCCGACACCAGTTTGCTTCCCGCGGACCCGTCGAAAACGACCGATGTACTGCTCGATCTGGCCTAGAAGAGTGCTTGGAGAGGGCGTACTTGCATAGCGCAGAATACTCAGGTAACCAGTCAGGCGGGTCAACCGCCTTGCCCACGTCCCCATGCTATTCTCACCACGTTTTGCGCCCATTCGGCGCGCAGTTGTCCGGTACAGGAACCGCATGCCCCGAGTCATTTTTCACGACGTTGACGGTCGACGGATCGAGGCCGATGTGAGTCCTGGCAGTACCGTTATGGAGGGCGCTCTGGATAACGGCGTTGCCGGTATCCTGGCGGAGTGCGGTGGCGCCTGCGCCTGCGCTACCTGCCACGGATACATTGCGGAAGCCTGGCTGCCCCGCCTCAAGCCTCTGGAAGACATGGAGGACGCCATGCTCGATTCAGCCCTTGAGCGTCGCCCCACCAGTCGCCTGATGTGCCAGATTGAGTTGAGTGCCGAGCTCGACGGTCTTGAGGTCTTCATCGCGCGAAACGAGTCCTGAGGCCCGCCGTGCGACTGGTAACGATCGATAGTCGAGAAGTGGGAGGGCGACCTGGTATCGGTCTCCCTTTCTGGCGAAATCCTTGATCTGGCGGCCTCGCCCGCGGGACTGACTGCTGCCCAGTGGCGACCCCAGTCTGTCGTGAGCGTGCTGGCGGAAGGCGCGGAGGGGGCTGCGAGGGTGGCCCTGCTGACGGGTGAATGCGCAGCGGCTTCAGACGCGCAGCGCCAGCAGTGGAGGTCGACCGGCCGGTTACTGCCGTCAGCGGGCACCCGACTGATGGCCCCGATCCGCAGGCCTGGTCTGCTGCTCATGGTGACCGATAGCGCCGCCAGCCGTTCGGCCTGCTACGTGAAGAACCCCAATGCCGCGACGGGACCTGACTCCACTCTGGCAATGCCGGAGGGAGAACATCCCCACTTGTACCTCCTCGGGATGCTGGGGGTGGTGATTGGTCGCCCGCTGTTTCGGGTCACGGCTGGCCAGGCAGTCCGGGGGATCGCGGCCCTGACACTCGTCGCAGACCTGGGTACCGAGCGACTGGGCAGTGGCCCCACTGATGCCCGGCAGTTTCCCGGCGCCTGTGTGATAGGTCCCGCACTGGTGACCGTTGACGAGTTCCCCCGCGGTGCAACCTGGGCGCTAGGAGTTCGGGTGAATGGCCGCGTTATAGGCAGTGGAGCGTCGGCCTTGAATCTTGAGCAGGCGGCGGCCCTCGTTGCCGGGCTTTCCAATCGCTACGCCTTTCGACCCGGCGATATCGTCGGCTTCCCGGCTGGCACCCCGGAAATTGAACTGCCTGCAAGCAGCCGCGTCTCCCTGAGCATCAACGCAGCCCTGGAACTCGAGTTCGCGACCGGGGCCTGAACCGTGATGTCCGTTTTGACCTCTCCATGGTTCCAATCGGAGACGGCCTCACGCTGCTGCGGAAGCGTTCCCCGTAGAAAGGTCAGGGCTGTTCGATGAGTTCCAGCAACTCGCCGGCGGCACCCCGTACACAGCGAACGCCGCTGGAACCAGCATAAGGAGGATCATCGTTGGGCCGGTCTGCCGTGACGAACGGGGAAGCGCTGCCTGCACCGTGTCGTGCAATGAAGCTGACCATGGCAATCCCTGCGGGAAGTTCCGTTAGGGTCGCCGGCAGCGATAGTGCCTGCTCAGGCATCTCATCGGCCTCTATGTAACACCGGTCCCGCAAGGGCAGGGCCGCAATCCGGAAACGATGTTCCCTGGACAGGCCAAACTCCAGAGCCATGGTCTGCACGCGGGATTCCATCGCCGCTGCCCTGGGCACGCCAAAGCTGTCGTGGAAATAGGTCTGCATGCCGTCGAGGGATCGGCCCCCTACGATGACGATAAACGTGCGATCCACCGCGCACCGTGCCGGCGGTGAATCCAGCCCGGGCACGGGCTTTTTGAACTCGGTCAGATAAAGTATTTCGCCCCCTGGACCGCGAATCTGCATGGCGCGGATATCCGGACAGAAGGACAGGTCGAGCGGCGGCGCGACAATCTCGAAGGGTGAGTCCCGCAGTCTTTCAGCCAGAGGATCTACGCGATCAACAATAAGTTCCGCGGCATGCCAGCCGTGGCGCCTGAAGGCGCGGTACCCTGGCTCCGCTGGTCGCTCGACAAAGCGAAACACGAAGTCGGTGGCCGATTCCGGTGCCATGAGCAGCGCCGGGGCGCCTGCCACGCCGGGTATTCCCCAGAGTTCAGCCTCGGCCCGGGAAACAGGCTTCCGCCCAACGACCCGGTACCCGAGAAACCGGCTATAAGCAGCCTCGGCAGCCGGCAGGGACGGGGTACGAACCGTCACGCAGGCTATCTGGCCCAGCCGGTTGTCTCCCGCCTTCAGATAATGCCCCGGGCCCGCAGGTCAGTGATCCGCGCTGAGTCAAAATTGAGCAGGCTGCGGTAGATCTCCTCCGAATGCTGCCCCAGCTCCGGTGCCGGTGAATGAATCCCACCCGGTGTTGCAGACAGCTTCGGAGCTACATTCTGCATCCGCAGTTCGCCGAACTTTGGATGCAGCGTTTTCACGATGGCGTCCCTGGCACGGAAGTGCGCGTCCTCCAGCATTTCCGGAGTGCGGTAGATCTTCCCGGACGGGATGCCGAACTTGTCCATCAACTGCTCAAGGGGGGCGGCGTCTATCGTCCGGGTCCAGTCCGCAATCAGGTCATCCAGTTCCTGTTGACGCATACCGCGCGCCGTATGCGTCGCATAGCGCTCATCCTTGGCCAGTTCTGGGCGACTCATGGCCTCCGCGAGCCTGCCGAAGACCGTATCCTGATTGGCAGCAATGAGGATCATGCCGCCGTCACGGGTGGGATAGACGTTGGATGGGGCCACATTCGGCAGGATGGCGCCGGTTCTCTCCCGGACATAACCCGTTTTGTCGTACTCGGTAATCAGCGACTCCATCATGTTGAGGACTGCCTCATAGATGGCCGAGTCCACCACCTGGCCTTGCCCTGTGCGCTCCCGGTAGTACAGGGCGGAGAGGGCGCCGACACAGGCAAAGGTTGCAGCCAGGGAATCACCGATGCTGATACCCATTCGACTCGGTGGCGTTGACGGGTCGCCGCACACGTAGCGCAGCCCGCCCATGGCCTCCCCGACGGCACCAAATCCTGCCCGTTTGGCGTAGGGACCTGTCTGGCCGAAGCCGGAGACGCGGATCATGATCAGGCGCGGATTGATTTTCTGCAGCTCAGAATACGAAAGATTCCAGCGCTCCAGAGTGCCGGGCCGGAAGTTCTCCAGGAGAAAGTCGGCCTTGGCGATAAGATCTCTGGCAATGGCCTGTCCTTCGGCCTCCCGGAGATTCAGAGTCACTGACTTCTTGTTGCGGGCTACCACTGGCCACCAGAGCGACATGCCGTGGGACTTTTCCCGGCCCCACTCCCGCATGGGATCCCCCTGGCCAGGGGGTTCTATCTTGAGGACTTCAGCCCCAAAGTCGCCCATCAGCTGGCCGCAGAAGGGCCCAGCCAGGAGGGTGCCCATCTCGATGAGGCGGAGCCCAGCCAGGGGCCCAGTGCCGGTTTTTGGTTCGTTTGCCATCCCAAAGTCCTGTCAGAGATTTCAGCCCATTGCGCTGCACGGTGGTGTAAGGAGATCTCCTGACGGACACCGGGCCAAGCGTCTGGTGTAACGCTCAGCGCGCCGTATAGAATAACGGTTTTCCGCCGCCCTGTAATGCCATGAGCAAGTCACCGCCATGCGTTTCGATCATCGAAGTCGGACCCCGCGACGGGTTGCAGGGCGAGCCTGAGATCCTGCCGACGGCTACCAAGATCGAGTTCATTCGGCGGGCGGTCGACGCCGGCATCCGGCGGCTGGAGGTCACGAGCTTCGTGCACCCGAAGCGAGTTCCCCAGATGGCTGATGCGGAGGACGTGATTCGGGGTCTCCCGCGCAAGGATGGGGTGATCTATATCGGCCTGGTCCTGAATCGCAAAGGCTTTGATCGTGCCCAGGCGACCGGCATTGACGAGATCGGCATGGCGGTCGTGGCCAGCGACACTTACAACCAGCGCAACCAGGGTGTGCCAACTGCAGATTCCGTAAAGGCCTGGCTGGAGATCGCCAGGGCAGCCAAGGCAGCCGGAATCCGGGCCAATGTCATGATCTCTTCAGCATTTGGTTGCCCCTTTGAGGGCGAAGTGCCGGTCCGACGGGTCCTCGACCTGGTTGAGCAGGTGATGGAGGGCGGCCCTGTGGATCTGGGTATTGCCGACAGCATTGGCGTAGCGGTGCCCTCTCAAGTCCGAGACCTGATTGGTGCCGTACGTCTCAAGGCCCCCGGCGTCCCCATCCGCTGCCACTTCCACAATACGCGGAATACGGGCATAGCCAATGCACAGGCGGCCCTCGATGCCGGTGTGGCGTCCCTGGACGCCAGTATCGGCGGCATAGGCGGCTGCCCCTTTGCACCGGCGGCCACGGGCAACATTCCTACCGACGATCTCCTCTACATGCTCGATCGGTCGGGGGTAAACACGGGGGTTTCGCTGGATCGGGTGATTAGCACCAGTCAGTGGCTGGCCCAGCAGCTGGGGCGCAGTACGCCCGCGATGTTGCCGAAGGCCGGTAATTTTCCTCAGATCGCTGAAATCAATCGCGCCCGGCTGGCCAGCTGACGGCCGGACGAGTCACTGGTCAGCTGGAAGCAGAACGGCGAGAATCAACAACAAGGCCCGCACCGACTTTGAAGCGGTACGGAAAGAACAGAATATTTTTCGTGGCACGCTCTGCCGCGGTCCCCAGCAAGCAGTAATGGAACATCTGAGAGGCTCGTATGAGTTATCGACTAGGGGTTGACGTTGGCGGCACGTTCACGGATCTGCTTCTCATCGACGAGAAGAATGGCGACGTTTTTACAGCAAAGGTACCGAGTACTCCCCACGACTCTTCCGTGGGCGTGCTGAACGGTATCGAGAAGGTCTGCAAGAACGCTGGAATCGATCCCAAGAACATTACCCACTTCATGCACGGCACTACCGTGGCTACCAACACGGTACTTACTGGCTCCGGAGCCAAAGTCGGCCTGGTGACCACCAAAGGCTACAGGCAGGTTCTGCAGATTGCCCGCTCGTTTGTCCCCGGTGGTCTCGGGGGCTGGGTGATTTACAACAAGAGCCTCCCGCTGGCCCCGCTTGCCCTGACTATCGAGGCTGATGAGCGTATTGGCGCCCGCGGTGAAGTGGTCAGAAAGCTGGATGAGGCGAAGCTGCGCCGGGACCTCAAGGCCCTTGGCAAGAAGGGGATCGAAGCACTGACGATTTCCCTGATTAACTCCTTTGCCAATGGCGACCACGAGGTTCAGGTCGCCAAGATCGCCAAGGATGTACTGCCCAACATCCCGATCTCCCTGTCATCAGAGATCGTTCCTGAGATGCAGGAATACGAGCGGACCCTCACCACGGTTGCCAACTCCTATGTGCGGCCGAAGGTGGAAACCTATGTCCGCAACCTGCATCGCCAGTTGCAAAAGACCATGAGCAAGGTCCAGCTCCACATCCTTCGTTCGGATGGTGGGCTGGCGTCGGCAAAGGCTGCCGAGGCCTTTCCCGTCAACCTCCTGATGAGCGGCCCTGCCGGCGGCGTGTCCGGGGCGGTGTGGGTTGCTGAACAGGCGGGCTTCAAGAACCTGCTCACCTTCGACATGGGTGGCACTTCAACTGACGTTTGCCTGGTCCAGGATGGCAAGGCCCAGTTGCGGCGCGAGACGACGGTGGGTGACGTGGTTGTGCGCGCTTCCTCCCTTGACGTCCGGACCGTGGGCGCCGGTGGCGGTTCTATCGCAAAGGTGCCTGAACTCACGAAGGCCCTGCGCGTAGGTCCGGAAAGCGCCGGTGCAGTTCCCGGTCCGGCAACCTACAACCGTGGGGGCAAACTCCCGACCGTTACTGATGCCAACGTTGTTCTTGGCTACCTGCCGAGCGGTGAAGTTCGCCTCGGTGGCGACATGAAGCTGCGGCGTGACCTGGCCGAGAAGGCAGTGCAGGCCACGGCGGACGCTCTGAAGATCAGCCTGAAGCAGGCGGCCGCCGGCATCATCGACATCGTCAATGAGAATATGTACGGCGCCCTGCGCCTGGTCTCGGTCGAAAAAGGTTATGACGCCCGGGACTTCGCCCTGATTGCCTTTGGCGGTGCCGGTCCTCTGCACGCCAATGCGCTGGGCAAGCTCATGGGTTCCTGGCCCGTGATCATTCCCCCAGGCCCCGGTGTGCTGTGTGCTTACGGCGATGCCACTACGCGGGTCCGCGACGAGGCCTCCCGGACCTTCATCCGGCGCTTCAGCGAGACCACCGGTAAGGAAATGTCCAAGATTTTCCGTTCGCTTGCCAGCGATGCCTCCAAGACGCTGGACAACGAGGGTATTGCCAAAGCTGACCAGTCAGCCAGTTACCAGGTGGATATCCGTTACCACGGGCAGGGCCTGCTCCTCACCGTGGATCTGGAGATCGAGGAATTCGATAAACGGGGGCTCGATGCCATCGGCGAGCGCTTCGACGAGATGCATCGCCAGCTCTTCACCTTCGCGTTGCCTCTGGAGAAGGAACTGGTCAATCTTCGGGCGGTGGCCCAGGGCAAGCCCACCAACGTGCGGGCGTCCCGGGTGGAGAAGGGGGGCGAAAGCCCGTCCGCAGCAGCGACTGCCAAGCTGTCGGTCTACGTCGACGGCAAGGATCAGGACGCTACGCTGTACGACCGTGCCAAGCTGAAATCAGGCAACGCCATCAAGGGCCCGGCGATCGTCCTCGAGATGGATTCGACCACCTTGATCCTTCCGGGCCACGTCGGCACTGTGGATGACTGGGGCAATATTCTCATCAACCCTTCCGTCTGACGCGAACGCTGCCCGGTCAAGCCAGCTACAGAATTCAGGAGTAACGACATGCCAGCCAGGATTATTGAGACCCGCCCACGCCCGTTTAGCCGCGTACCGATCGACCCGATCACCCTGGATATCATCGAAAACGCGATGATGAATGCCCGGTTTGAGATGGACACGGTGTTGTTCCGCACCGCGATGTCACCGGGTATTCGCGAGCAGCACGACGAGTTCCCGATGATTGCCAATCTTGATGGCAAGATGGTCGTCGGCCAGTTCGGGAGCTTTATCTACGGATTCAAGGCGGCTTACCACGGGACTATCGAAGAGGGCGACATGTTCCTCACGACTGACCCCTACACCTGTAATGGGGCGGTGAGTCACTCCAATGACTGGTTGCTGCTCCGGCCAATCTTCAAGGATGGCCGTCTGATCTCTTACGCCGCCATGTTTGGTCACATGACTGATATCGGCGGGAAGGTTCCAGGCAGTCTGCCCACGGACGCGCAGTCAATCTTTGAGGAGGGCATTCGCGTACCGCCCACCAAGATCTTCAAGAAGGATGTCCTGCAGGAAGACGTGCTCGAGCTGATTCTGCACAACTGCCGCATGCCGCAATGGAATCGCAGCGACTTTTACGCCATCGTTGCCGCGATCCGCACCGCTGAGAAGCGGGTTATCGAGATGTCCAATCGCTTTGGCGACGACACCCTGTATTCCGCCCTGGAGGAGCTTCTGGACCGCAACAAGCGGGCCATGAGCAAGCTGATCAAGGCGGCTATCCCGACGAAGAAGCAGTACTTCGAGGACTATCTGTGCGATGACGGCATGGGCATGGGACCGTACAAGATAAAGTGCGCCATGTGGCGCGAGGGTGAGAAAGTCATCTTCGACTTTGACGGGACTGATCCCCAGTCGTCGGGCTCCGTGAACTTCTACCTCAATGAGGAGATGTTCAAGATGTTTTGCGGCGTTTACATGATCATGGTTTTCGACCCGCAGATCATGTTCAACGACGGTTTCTACGATCTCATGGAAGTACGGATTCCGGACGGCTCGCTACTGAAGCCCCGGTTCCCCGCCGCACTTTCCTGCCGGACACACGCCCTGGGACGAATTTTTGACATCCTTGGTGGCTTGCTCGGTCAGGGAAATCCGGATTTCCTTTGCGCTGCTGGATTTTCTGACAGCCCTCACTTCATGTACTCGGGGTATCGCAAGACGGGCGAGTGGTATCAGCTCTACAGCATCGGCTTCGGCGGCATCCCGGGTAAGCCCTTTGGTGATGGACCGGACGGTCATTCGCTGTGGCCCAGCTTTACCAACGTGCCGAACGAGTTCCTGGAGAGCTATTTCCCGCTCCGAATCGAGACCTACGAGACCCTGGCAGACAGCGGCGGAGCCGGCGTTCACCGGGGCGGTAACGCCCTGCGGGTCGGGTATCGGTTCCTTGAGCCGGGTCAGATCTCCATCCACGATGACCGCTGGCTGACCTATCCCTGGGGCGTCAATGGCGGTCTGCCCGGTGCCCGCAGCCGGAAGATCCTGATGCGCAAGAACGGGAAGAAAGAGTTGCTGCCGTCCAAGTGCGACCGCGTTGTAGTGGCTGAGGGCGACTTGCTGTACTTCGATACCTGGGGCGGCGGAGGCTGGGGCGATCCGCTCAAGCGGCCCGCCGAGAAAGTGGCCTTTGATGTGGAGGCTGGACTTGTCTCCCGGGAAGGCGCCAAGCGCTATGGCGTCGTCATCAAGCCTAACGGCACGATCGACGACAAGGCCACTCTGGCTCTCAGGGCCAAGATGGCCAAGAAGCGCGGGAAGACCAAGTTGTTTGACTTTGGTGGGACGATTCCCGAACTGAAGAAAGCCTGCAAGAAGGAGACCGGGCTTGACGCGCCTAAGACCCCGGTGTTCCAGACGTGGATCAAGGCCCCTCAGCCGACGAAAGCCAGCAGCGGCAAGAAGGCCGCGCGTAAGGTTGCCTGATTCAGCGCGGCGCTGACTGAGGAAGCCTGGCTGAAAAGAAAAGGCCCTGGCGTACTGCAGGTACGCCAGGGCCTTTAACTTTCCGGCCCCTGAGGAGCGGCCTCAGGCGTCAGCGGCGGGTGCTGGATTGTCTGTCGCTATGGCGAGCGCCTGCTGCTCGCTCTGGGAGGCAAAGTCTTCGCCGATGCGCTGGGCTATGGCCCGGAGCCTGGGGACGAAGCGTGCGATGGCCTCTGCCTCCGGGACGGCAGTACTGGAGAAGCGGATGGTGAGCGAGGCGAGCAGGCGCTCGCCGGCCAGAATGGGGACTGAGAGGCTGAGCTCGTCCGAGACCCGCCGGGGGCGGCGCCACGCGGCATAGCCCCGCTTGCGCGTCTCGGGCAGCAGGTCGAGGACCTTCTTGCGGTTTGCGGCAGGCTGATCTTCGGGCCGCTTGGACTTGGCCAGCAGGTCCAGCAAGGCATCCCGTTGCTCCGGTGGGCACCAGGTAAGGTAGGCGATACCCGATGCGGAGCCAAGGATTGCCACCCGGAATCCCGGCCCGCGCTTTTCCACTGCCAGAGGACTGCGGTGATCGGTCGTCTGCCGGATGAGCATGGTGGACCCGGAGAGGGTAGCGATCGCAACGGGCCAGACCAGTTCATTGCACAGTTCGTACATGTAGGGCCGCGCAATCTGAGTGACCCAGGCTTCGTCGTCGAAGCCATCCGACAGGCCACGCACCAGGATGGTCATGCGGTATCGTTCGTCGCTGGCAGCGCGATACGCGTAGCCTGCGTGACACAGGGTCTCCAGGATCCTGTAGGTGGTGGTCCGGGGGAGATCAATGGCTGTGGCGACCTCGGAAACGGTTGCTCCGTTGTGCTGGTTCAGCACATGCAGTACTTCAAGGCCGCGAAGCAGGGCTCGGATGGGACGGGTGGAAGTCATCGCGTTTCAGGATTCCAAGGTGACCAACAGGCGGTCGATGTTAGTGAGTCTGGCGAGGAAAGCCAAGACCATGTCTGATGTGTTCCGTAGCGTCGCGACGGGTACGCCGAGCTGCGATAGACAAGTCTGAAGGGGCCTCGGCAATGAAACACCGTCCAACCCCTTCACATACAGTGCTCGTTACCGGAGCCAATCGGGGCCTGGGCCTTGAGTACTGCCGTCAACTGGCAGCTGAGGGGTGGCTGGTTATCGCTGCCACCCGGGATCCGGAGGGAGCGACTGATATTCACTCCCTGGCCGTGGAGTTTCCGGAGCGGGTTCGCCTGGTGCGGCTTGACGTCGTGAAGGACAGCGATGTGCAGGCGCTGGCGAACGAATTGCGCGGTGTGCCCCTGGACATGCTGATCAACAACGCCGGCACCTTCGGTCCGGAGGGCTCGCCGGGCGGAATGCGCTATCAGAGTCTCGCTCATATGGACTATGGGATCTGGCGGGACATTCTTGAGGTCAACCTCCTCGCGCCGTTTCGACTGACCGTTGCGCTGGCCCCCAGTCTTTGTCTGGCGTCGCGCCCCGTCGTGGTCATGTTGTCCAGTGACCTTGGTTCGATAGGAAACAATCGACTGGGCCAGTCCCACGCCTATCGCACGAGCAAGGCGGGGCTGAACATGCTGACCCGGAGCATTGCCAACGAGTGGCCCGATCTGATTACCCTCGCCATGGCTCCCGGCTGGTGCAAGACCGAACTCGGCGGGGAGGGCGCGCAGATCGAACCGGAGGACAGCGTCCGCGCGCAGCTGAAGACGTTTGAGGCCCTAAACGCCAGTCACAATGGCCAGTTCATCGACCGGTTCGGCACAACCGTCGCCTGGTAAGGCGCGACTCAGTAGATGACTGTGGTCGCCTTGGTCTTGAGGTAGGGATCCAGACCCTCACGCCCGAACTCCCGCCCCCAGCCAGACTGCTTGTTGCCACCAAACGGTATGGCAGGATCAACAGCCGCATGGCAGTTAATGCTGACCTGTCCGGCGTCGATCATGGCCGCCATCCTGTGCGCCACCGAGATGTCCCGGGTCCAGACGCTGCCCGACAGGCCGTAGATGCCCTTGTTGGCCTCGTCAGCCACGGCCTGGAGCTCGCCATCGCCGAAGGACTGGGCGCAGAGGACCGGGCCAAAGATCTCCTCCCGCGCAATCTGCATGTCCATGTTGGTCTTGCTGAAGAGGGTCGGCTTCACGAAGAAGCCCCGGCCTGGAAGCACCTCACCGCCACACACCAGTTCAGCGCCTGATTTCCTGCCTGACGCGACATAGCCCATGACCCGGTCGCGCTGCTCAGCAGAGATCAGTGGTCCAAGGTCGCTGTCGGGACTCATTCCCGGGCCGATGCGAAACTTGCCCGCCAGGTCGCCAACCTGGGCCACGACCTTGTCAAAGATGTCCTGGTGCACGAAGAGGCGCGTGCCCGCCATGCAATTCTGCCCCTGCAGGAAAAATGCCCCCCGGGTAACACCTGGAATGACCCGGCTGAGGTCGGCGTCCGGAAAAACGACCATTGGCGACTTGCCCCCGAGCTCCAGGGTGACCCGCTTGAGGTTGCCCATCGCTGCGGCAACGATCTTCTTCCCGACTTCGGTTGAGCCCGTAAAGGCGATCTTGTCGACATCCGGATGAGCCGCGAGCGCAGCCCCTGCCGACTCGCCGTAGCCCGGGACGATATTGATGACGCCGTCCGGAAACCCGACGCGCTTGATGAGTTCGCCAAGGAAAAGAGCTGTAAGCGGCGTCTGCTCAGCCGGCTTCAGCACGACGGTACAGCCCGCAGCCAGGGCGGGACCCAGCTTCAGCGTGGCCATGATCAGTGGGGCATTCCACGGAATGATGGCACCGACCACCCCGATCGGCTCCCGGCGCGTGTAGGTCAGGGATTCCCCGTTACGCACGCCCGTCGGTGATACCGGGATCGTGTCACCGGTGATCTTGGTTGCCCAGCCGGCGTAATAGCGCAGGAACTCGCAGCCGAATGACGCAATGGAGTACTGGGCAAGCATGAGAGGCATGCCGTTATCCAGCACCTCCAGTTCGCTGGCCAGGGCCAGGTTGGCCTCGAGCTCGTCGGCCAGCTTCCAGATCAGTCTCGTCCGCTCGTGGGCGGTGAACTTTGACCACTCGCCGCGAAAGGCCTTGCGGGCGGCGCTCACGGCCCGATCGATATCGTCCTTGCCACCAGCTGCCACTTTGGCCAGGTGGCCTTCGGTGGCAGGGTTGAACACGTCAATGGACTCCCGCGAGGCTGACGTTACCCACTGGCCCCCGATCAACAGGCGGTGCTCCCGGTTGAGAAAGGACTGCGCGTCCGGACTTGGTGTAATGTTCTGGGCAGCGGCGCTCATGGATCTTCTCCCGGTGTAGGCCCGGCAGCATAATTGCCGGGCCCGGCCTCAAGCAAGGCATTTGGCGCTGCTGCTGACTGCAGTGCCCTGGCCTGTACAATGCACGGCTACAACCCCTTTAACACTCAATAACCATCGCTCAGAGGACATGTCTATGGCTATCAAGGTTGGAGACCGGCTCCCCGCAGGCCAGTTCAGCATCATGACCAAGGACGGCCCCGGTGCCCTCACCACTGAGGACCTGTTTGGTGGCAAGAAGGTTGTGTTCTTTTCGGTTCCTGGTGCATTCACACCCACTTGCTCCAACGTTCACCTCCCGGGTTACGTCAAGCACGCCGGGGAGATCAAGGCGAAAGGCGTGGATACGATTGCCTGCATGTCCGTTAATGACGTCTTCGTGATGGATGCCTGGGGCAAGGACCGGGCCGTCGGCGACAAGGTGCTGATGCTGGCTGACGGCAATGGTGACTTCACGAAGGCGCTGGGACTCGAGTTGGACGCCAGCGGCTTCGGCATGGGTCATCGCAGTCAGCGCTTCTCCATGGTCGTGGACAATGGGGTGGTCAAGGAACTCAACGTGGAGGCCCCGAAGGAGTTCAAGGTCAGCACCGCCGAGTGCGTGATGAATCAGCTCTGAAGCGCCAGTCCACCCACCAGCCCCAGATCCACGCAGGAAAGTCCCATGGAAGAGACGCAGGTCGTCACCACGCTGCCCTTCATCTACGCAGTATTCAAGTACCTCCACATACTACTGTTCGTTTACTGGCTTGGTGGCGACGCGGGCGTGTACTACTCCAGTACGTTCGTGATCAACAACAAGCTGTCAAAGGACGCGCGGCTGACGGCCTTCAAGATCTTCCTCAATCTGGATATGCTGCCGCGCTACTGTCTTGCCCTGATGCTGACGGTGGGCGGGGTGCTGGCGGAGTTCATCGGGTACACGCACCCCACCTGGCAGATGATCGGGATCGTGGCGCTGGGCCCGATCTGGGTCTGGGTGGTGCACATGGTCCATGCCAAGGAGGGCACGGACTTCGGCAGGATGCTGGCCAAGGGGGACTACTGGTTTCGCTTCTTCATGATTTTTGCCCTGCCGACATCAGTCGTGTACCACTGGATTACGGGCCCCCTCAAGCCGTTTCCCTGGCTGGCCGCCAAACTGCTCATTTTCTCCTTCCTGATCTTCTGCGGTTTCGTGCTGCGCCGGAAGTTGCCACCTTTCATTGAAGGTTTCCGGATGATGGCAGGGCAGGGCGTGACTCCGGAAAGCGACAGCAAGATGTACAACGGTCTCATGGCCTGTCGCCCTTATGTCTGGGCCATCTGGGCCGGCGTCGCGCTGTCGGCGTTCCTCGGGGTCTGGAAGCCGGGAGCCTGACCTGCAGCCAGGCGATGCGGTCATTCAGCCTGGCGAGTCATCCAGTACGTCACGCCGACCATTGCTGCAGAGGCCGCGATCAGGGCGGCTACGGGCAGGAAATCCCCGGCGTACAGATAGCCTGCGGCGATGCTGAAGCTGCCGCTCAGTACCAGGGCGAGGGAGCTCGATAGCCCCGCAGCGGTTCCTGCGATGTCCTGCCGATGGTTAACCGCGCCTGCCACCGACAGGGGCGTCTGGACACCCGCAGCGAACATCAGCAGCGTAAGTGGCACCAGCAAGCCACTCATCGTGACGCCCCCTATCAAGGTCCCGGTCAGCAGACCGGCGCCGGCCCCCAGAATCATGCTTGTGCTCACGAGCAACAACCGGCGGCTACCCAGTTGCGTCGTCAGGCGGGCACCAAGCCAGGCGCCCGCCACATAGGTCAGGCCCATCGCGCCCCAGATCGCCCCGAAAGTTGCCTCGTTGACGCCAAGGTGATCGGCGAACACGACGGCCGCCACGGCCAGGAAGGCGAAGAAGCAGCCCTGCAGGAACGCGTACATCATCGTGTAGCCGACGAAAACCCGGGACCCGAGCAGCTCCCGGTAGCTGGTGAGCCAGTGCTGACGCTCTTGCAGCAGGCCGGTGACCTGGCGTGTCTCAGCCAGGCGCAATGCCATCGCAACCGTGACGAGCAGACCCAGGCCTGCACTCACGAAGAATACCGACTGGGGTCCCGCCCAGGTGCTGAGTGCGCCGCCGATGAGGGGCCCCAGCACCGGTGCAATACCCATAGCCGCGCCGATAAAGCCCAGAGCGCGGACTGTTCCCAGGGCATCGTGGGTGTCCCTGACGATGGCCCGGGAGCCAACGGTGCCCACACTGACGCCGAGTGCCTGGAGCAGGCGACACAGGAGGAGCGCGGTAAAGCCCGTTGCCAGGGCACAAGCGACGCTGGCAACGGTGAACAGACCAAAGCCAGCAAGGATTACCGGACGCCGGCCATAGCGGTCACTCAGTGCGCCGACCACGGGCTGACCAACCCCGAGACCGAACAGATAGGCAGCAATCAGAAACTGCGCCCGGCCCTGGCCGACGCCGTAGCGGTCCGCCACCGCCGCCAGAGTGGGCACGACCACGATCATGCCAAAAGGTGACAGGGAGCTGGCCAGGCTCAGCAGCCATAACGAAGGCGCTGGCCGTGGCGTCACCGCAAGCGCTTCTCGATCTCCGGAATGATCTCGAAAAGATCACCAACGAGGCCGATGTCTGCGATCTCAAAAATCGGCGCTTCCCCGTCCTTGTTGACCGCAACAATCGTTCCGGCATCCTTGATGCCGGTGAGGTGCTGGATGGCACCGGAGATGCCAAAGGCCATGTAGAGCTCGGGGGCGATAATCTTGCCGGTCTGGCCTACCTGCATGTCATTGGGGACGAAGCCCGCGTCCACCGCCGCTCGGGAAGCGCCCACCGCGGCACCGATCTGCTCAGCAAACTTGTAGAGCAGTGCGAAATTCTCCGCGCTGCCCACGCCACGGCCTCCCGAAACAACGAGGCGGGCGGTCTGCAGGTCCGGACGGTCGGCTTTTCCTGAGCGCAGTTCGACGAAGCGCGTGTGGGTCGGCAGTGATGCAGAGACTTCCACCGCGCGAATGGGGGCAACCGGGCCCGTGCCGACCGGCTTGAATGAAGCGCCACGTACGGTGGCTACCACTTTGGTGCCGTCCGGCACCTCGATGGTTACCAGCGCGTTGCCGGCGTAGATGGGCCGCTGAAAAGTGCGCGGACCCAGCACGCTCATGACATCACTCAGCTGAGGGACTCCGAGCAGCGCAGCGACTCGGGGCAGAAGGTCCTTGCCAAAGGTCGTCGAGGGTGCCAGAACGTAGTCATACCCGGCTGCGAGTGCTGCGATCTGCGGCGCGAGCACTGCGGCCAGCGCCGGGCTGCCAGCAGCGGTCCTGACCGTCAGTACTCCCGTCACGCCAGCCAGTGCAGCCGCCGCACTGGCTACGTCGTTGGAACTGGCACCGAGAACAACGATCTCAATGCTGGCTGAGTTGATGGCTGCGGCGCAGGCGACGCAGCGGGCAGTGCTCTGGTTGAGCTGGCGGCCGTCATGCTCGCCGATGATCAGAATACGGCTCATGCCAGCAAACCCCTGTCCCGTAGCGCAGTAACGAGTTCATCGACCGTCTTGACCATTCCACCCTTGGAGCGGACGGGCGGTGTGTCGTAGCGCGTTACCCGCAGCACCGGGGCGGCGTCTACGCCCAGTGAGTCGATGGCCACCACATCGATGGTCTTTTTCTTGGCCTTCATGATCTCCGGCAGCTTCACGTAGCGGGGTTCATTGAGACGCAGGTCGCTGGTCACCACCGCGGGCAGATCGACCTCGATGACTTCGAGGCCGGCATCGACCTCCCGGGTCACCGTGGCCACGGTGCCCTTCAGTTCCAGCTTCGACGCGAAGGTGGCCTGGGGCCTGTCCCACAGCGCTGCCAGCATCTGGCCCGTCTGGTTGCAGTCATCGTCGATGGCCTGTTTGCCCAGCAGCACAAGGCCAGGCTGCTCGCTAAGGACGATCTTGTGGAGGATGCGGGCCGCGGCGAGGGGCTCAAGCTCCGCGCTGGTCTGCACCAGAATGGCCCGGTCCGCCCCCATAGCCAGCGCCGTGCGGAGTTGCTGCTGGACATCCTCCGGGCCAATGGAGACCGCCACGACCTCCTGGGCCTGCCCCTTCTCCCGCAGCCGCAGGGCTTCTTCGAGAGCGATCTCATCGAAGGGATTAATGCTCATCTTCAGGCCCTCGGTGACGACCCCGGAGCCATCCGGCTTGACCCGAATGCGGACGTTGTAGTCAACGACCCGCTTCAGGCATACGATGATCTTCTGCATGTCAGGATCCTTGCATCCAGGCGGGATTAATAGGCAGCCCTCTATTTTCAACGACCCGGTAAAGATGAACAAGTCGTGTCGAGCCTGAACCACGTTGTGCCGCGCAATTCACTGCTGGTGTCCGTTCAGGAACTGGCGGCCGCGAACCGCCCTTCCTGGGTCCTGGTGGACTGCCGTTTCAACCTTCTCAAGCCTGAGGCGGGTCAGGTGGCCTACCTGGCCGGACATATCCCGGGAGCGTGGTATGCGGATCTGGACCAGGACCTGTCCGGTCCGCGGGGTCCGGGCACGGGACGGCACCCCTTGCCCGAGCCGCAGCGGCTCCGGGCGCTGTTTGGCAGTTTCGGCATCACTCCAGGCACGCGGGTGGTGGCCTACGATGAGGGGGGTGGTGGCCTCGCGGCCCGGCTCTGGTGGTTGCTGCGCTGGATGGGCCACCGGGACGTCCTGCTGCTGGACGGCGGGCTGGCGGCCTGGCAAAGCGCCGGCTTGCCGGTCTCCCAGGTTAGTCCGGTGCCGCGGCAAGACGTCTTTGAGGGCGCAGAGGGCTCCATGCCGGTCCTGGGTGCCAGCGCGGTCTGGGCGGCGCTGCGCTCGGGGTCGATCCGGTTGCTGGATGTGCGGGCTGAGGAGCGCTTTCTGGGGCGCACCGAGCCCATCGATCCCGTCGCCGGCCACGTACCCGGCGCCATCAATGTGCCTTTCACGGGCAACCTGACCACCGGGCAGACGTTCCTTAGCCAGGCAGAGCTTGCCCAGCGCTACACGCCCCACGTCGCCGGGTGGGACCCGGCAGACGTGGTCTGCATGTGCGGGTCCGGCGTCACGGCCTGTCAGGGCATCTTTGCCCTGGCGCTGGCTGGCGCTCCCGGCGTCGCTCTCTACCCGGGTTCCTGGAGCGAATGGATCCGGTCAACCGACCGGCCGGTGGCCACGGAATGATGGCGCTCCGAAGCATTGCTCTGTGGGGCTGCCTGCTGGCGGGTTGTGCCGTAACGCCCGACCGGGCGGCAAGCTCCAGGGTGCCGATTCCGCCGCCCTCGGCGACCGGCACTTCGGCCTGCTTTTTTCCGCGGGAGGTCCAGAGTTTTCGCGTCCTGGACAGAAGCAATCTCATCGTCTACGCCCCCGACAACAAGAGCGCCTATCACGTGCGCATTGCCTCCCCATCCAGGGACCTGCGGTTTGTGGAAAGCGTGGCGTTCGAGCCCCCCAACGCTCGCATCTGTGGCTATGCCGGCGAGCGACTGGTCATCGGCCGCGGCACGGAAACCCAGCGTGTCCCAGTGATTGACGTTGCGAGGCTGGCGCCGGGCAGCCTCGCCGCCCTCCAGGCGGGTAGCGAGGGCGAGGCCCTTCCCGCCGCCCGGCCCCAGCCGGGGCCTGGCGCGGCCATCGAGGGGGCAACCAGCCCGAATGCCCCTGAAAAACCGGGCGGCTAGTTGGCTACTGGAACCTTTCCCCGTAAAGTCTCGACCCCTTAGCACCCCCTGGGATCCCGTCCGGCATGAACACCAGCATTCTTCAGCGCGACCAGCGGATCATCCGCGGCTCCATTGCCTACACCAGCAACAAGCCGGATCGGCTTGGCCAGGAACGGGGCCGGGAGCATTTTCACATCACGGTCCACAGCGACGGGCGGCGGACGTGCAGTGCACACTCCGAGATCGATGATCGTCCAAGCGTCATGCGCGACATCGTCTACAGCCTCGACGAGCAGTGGCTGCCAACAGACTGCTTCGTCCGCCTGACCGTCAACGACCGCTTTACCGGCAGTGGCTGGTTTCGGTTTGGGCCGGACTTCGCTGAGTGCGAGACTTACACTGCGCTCGACGGGCGGGTGACCCAGCGGATGGAGACCAAAGGCAGGCTGCAGGCCTTTCAGAATCACGCCATCGTCTGTGATGCCTGGCACATGCAGCTGTTCGATCGCCACAAAGGCCCCGGACTGCAAAGCATCGACGAAATGCTCCTCTCATCCCCGGACCACCGGGGTGCCACCGGCCCCATGCTGTTCCGGATTGGTTTCGGTGTTGAATACGTGGGGGAAGAGAGCCTGACGGTGAAGGCTGGCAAGTTTGACGCCTTGCACTTTCGCTTCGTTTCAGCGCCCGGACTGCCCCAGACCCACCCGCCCTACGACATCTGGTGCACGGCGGATGGCGACTACATCTTTCTGAAGGGTGTCATTGGCGGTTACATGCTCACGGAGTACGAGTTGGTGCGCCTGGAATACGAGAAGGCCTGACCCGAGGCTCTAGTTTCCGGTGCCCGGCAGCCCCGCGATCTCGACCAGTTCCACCCATTCGCCGGCCGGGCCCACGACCACCGCAGCTTCCTGCCCGCTGTAGGGAAACTCCGCGATCCGTGCGGGCTGCGCGCGCCAGTTGGCCTTGAAGTCGGCGAGATCCTCCACACCGAAGGAAACCATCGCCGGACCCGCGGGCAAAGACCCCGTCCGCACCGGGCGTGGCGTTGCCGGAGCCGGATACTCGTCGAGTTCCACCAGGAAGTCCTTTGGCATGGGGGCCACAGCGAGCGGGTAGGTGGTTTCCAGCGGCAGGCCGAGAGCCTTGGACAGGACTGAAATCTGCCAGGGGCTGGCGTCGCCCACGGGCAGGCCCAGGGTCTTGGCGTAGAAGTCCTGCAGAGCCGTCATTGACGGGCCACCGACCACCATGATGAAGACCCGGTCCACAGGGGCCGCGGCGGGCATCATCGGAATGGGAAAGCCCGAAGGGATGACGCGGGTGAAGTAGAGGAACTCCTGGGCCGGTCCCGTAGCCTGCATGGCTCGGGGCGCACCCGGGGCCTGCCACAGATCCTTCGGGGGTCCGACCACCTGAAAGGCTGTCCCCGTGAGCTGGAGGGCCAGAGCATCCGTGTCCTGCACCAGGATCTCGGTGGCGTTCCAGCCGTAGGTTGTACCGGCGACAGGGAGCGTCGCCGACGGGTCTTCAATGAACCGCAGGTAGACCGGACGGCCGCCAGCGGGCTGCATGATCACGAAGGGGCGCCCTTGCATATCCGGCGCCGACCAAAGGGCCGCCTGTTCGCTGCTGATCACGCCGCGGTGAACAGTCTGGTACCCCAGTTCATCCCGATAGGGGGCTTCCACACTCGCAAGTTGATTCACGACCAAGGTGACGGTCGCTATGTATTTCAACACGGTAGCCCCTCCATCTCTGACCAGAATGACCAGACCCGCGGCGCCAGCCAATGCTGCCACTGCAGGCCTGGCCAAAGTATCCGCCATCTGGTGCCAACTTGGGGAAGGACGCCGATTCCGGTATGGTGGCCGCCGCATCTGACGGGGGGCATTCCATGACGGCAAAGGACGGCAGCGGCTTTTACTACGGCTGGGTCATTGCCATTGCGTCGGGCCTGATCCTCCTGGTCACCAACGGCATGACCCTCGGCGGCCTCAATGTGTTCGACAAGCCCCTGCTCGACGCCTTGAGCCAGGCGGGCGGTGAACCGGTCAGCCTCGCCGCCCTGAAGACGCGGGACGCGATTACCCTCGGGGTCAGCGGGCTGCTCGCGCCTCTGGCAGGTGCGGCGGTCGATCGTTTTGGTGTGCGGCCGCTGATGCTGATTGGCGCCGTCCTGCTGTCAGCGGGGTACTTCCTGTACTCCACGGCGGACAGCCTGAGCGACATCTATGCGATTCACGTGCTGTTCGCCTCGGCGCTCGCATCCTGCGGCCTGGTGGTCAATGTCATCCTGGTGTCGCGCTGGTTCGTCAAGGACCGGGGCCTGGCCATGGGCATCGCCCTGGCCGGGACCAGCCTGGGCAATGGCACCCTGCCGCCCCTGAATGCTGCGCTGATGGGGGAGGTGGGCTTTCGCTCGGCCTTTGCCTGGACCAGTCTGCTGCCGCTGCTCCTCATCCCACTGATTCTCTTTATCGTGCGGGAGCGCCCGGCGGATCTCCGGGCCCAGCAACCCGTCACTGCCTTCGCGGGTGGCGCCTCAGTGACCCCCGTCAGCCTGACCCTGCGTGCGGCTCTGCGGACAGGCAATTTCTGGGTGCTGGCACTGATTGCCATGCTGACTTTCTTTTCCATCATCGGCACCCAGTCCCACCTCAATCTCTACATGCTGGGCCGGGGCTTCTCCCAGATGGACGCGGGCATCAGCTATACGGTGCTGTTCTACCTGGGGCTGGTCGGCAAGATTGCGAGCGGGTTTCTCGCGGATCGTCTGGGTCGGAAGCCCGTGTTTGTCTCCACTATCGCCATCATGGCCGGCGGAGCGGCGCTGCTGACACTGCCCAGTGATGACGTCCTCTGGGCGGGGCTGGTGTTGTTCGGCCTTGGGTGGGGCGGGCTGTACACCCTGCTGCAACTGCTGGCTGCGGATTACTTCGGACCACTCCATCTCGGCAAGATTCTTGGGGTCATTACCGTGCTCGATACTTTCGGGGGCGGACTCGGGCCGCCACTGATCGGCGCCATTCGTGATCAGGCCGGTTCCTACGACAACGCGTTCCTTCTGGTGGCGGGGTTAGTGGTTCTGGCACTCCTGATTTCCACCCAGTTCCGATCTGGCAAGCCAGCACCACAGACAGCAACCGCCTGAGAGTCAGCCATGCAGAATTCCTTCAAGCCCAGCGACGCCCTGCGCAACGTCCGTTACGAAATCCGGGGCAAGCTTGCCAACCAGGCCCACGACATGGAGCGCCGGGGCTACGAGATTATTTCTCTCAATATTGGTAATCCAGGGCGTTTCGGTTTCCGCGCTCCGGAAACGATGCGTCTCGCCATGATCGAGAACCTGGCCAGCGCTGAGGGCTACTGCCACCAGAAAGGCATCTTTCCTGCCCGGGAGGCGGTGGTCATGCAGCAGCAGTCCCGGGGCGTCAATGCCGTGACTGCGGAGGACGTCTTCATTGGCAACGGCGTCAGTGAGCTGATTGATCTGACGCTGCGGGCCCTCCTGAATCCGGGAGACGAAATCCTGATCCCGAGTCCCGACTATCCGCTCTGGACTGCCAGTGTGACGCTGAACCAGGGCAAGGCCGTTCACTATCCGTGCCGGCCAGACGCAGGGTTCCAGCCGGACCCCGATGCCATTGCCCGTCTGGTCACGCCTCGCACCCGTGGCATCGTGGTCATCAACCCGAATAATCCGACGGGAGCGGTGTATTCGGAAGAAACGCTTCGGGCGATTGTGCGGATCGCCGAAAAGCATCAGCTGGTGATCTTCAGTGACGAGATTTACGACCAGATGACTTACGACGGCGCGAAGTTCATTCCGCTGGCAACGCTTGTCAACGACACGCTATGCGCCACGTTCAGCGGTCTTTCCAAGGTATATCGGGCCTGCGGCTACCGCGTCGGCTGGGTGTCTTACAGCGGCGCCCGGGAGCAGGCTCGGGATTACCTGCAGGGGCTGGACTTGCTGGCGTCGCTGCGCTTGTGCAGCAACGTTCCAGGGCAATGGGCGGTGCAGACCGCGCTCGGCGGCTACCAGAGTATCCAGGAGCTGGTCCGCCCTGGAGGGCGACTCTATGAGTCGCGGCAAGTCATCATTGATTCGGTCGCTGCCAGCCCGTACCTGCAGGTCACGCCACCGGAAGGGGCCATGTATGCCTTTGTGGGGGTGGACAAGTCACGCTTCCCTGACTTCAATGATCAGCGCTTTGCGCTGGACCTGCTGGAGAAAAAGCACGTTCTGGTGGCCCCGGGCACGAGCTTCAACACCCGGGACAGCAACTACTTTCGCATTACGAACCTGCCCGACGCAGACACCCTGCGGGAGGTCTTCACCCGTATCCATGACCTTCTGGAGGCCCAGGCTGGCGAGCGGGCGGCTTGATTCGTGCCTGTTACCGGTGGCTCCCGGCTACCGACGGCGATGGCAGTGAGCGACCTCGTCCAGAGTGAGGCCGTGCTGGCCGCCGGTGGCACTGTCATCACTGCCACCCACCGCCTTGCCCGGCACATTCGCTGGCGTCATGACCGGGCGCAGGAGACGGCGGGGGCGCGCGCGTGGCGATCCCCCGATGTCTTGCCCCTGGACGCCTGGCTGCGCCGCACCTGGGAATCCCTGGCTTTCCGCAACGAGCCTCTGGCCAGGCGACGCCTGCTGTCCGACGACGAGACGCGACTGGTGTGGCGGCGGGTACTTGCCCAGGACCAGCCGGGCGGGGCAGGAGACGACCTGGATGCGGGGGTCATCGTCCCGCTCGTCGCTGCCGGCTGGCGTCTCTGTCAGGACTGGGGAATACCCGCGGCGGCACTGCGCGGCGCGGCGGACTCAGAGGACAGCAGGGCGTTTGCCCGGTGGGTCGATGCCTACGCAGCCGAACTCGAACGTCGGGAGTGGATCGACCGCGACGGGCTCCTGAGCAGGCTGGGGCAGTCCGCACGCGCGGGCCGCGATGAGCCTGACGGCGTGCTGGGCTTTGCGGGCTTCGAGCCCTGGACACCCGCGTTGGGAAATCTGGCGAGCAGCTTTCGGGAAGCCGGGGTGACCGTCGTCAAGATAGTCCCACCCGGGCGCTCCGGCGTCCCGCAGATCGTCGCCGCTCTGGATGAGAGCGACGAGTTGGCCCGCGCCTGCCGCTGGGCAGCCCGGCATGCCAGCACGGAGTCGGGCACTACCGTAGGCATAGTCCTCGCCAGTCTGGAGCGGGACGGCGACCGTGCACGCCGTATCGCTCTCGATATCCTGGCGCCCGGCTGGCAGCTGCGGGAGCCGGCCATCCGTCCCGCGGCACTCGCCGCCGGACGGCAACTGGCTGACTACCCGATCATCTTCTGCGCCCTCGCCGTGCTGCGGTTACTGGCCAGCGAAGTGACCTTTGAGCAAGCCAGCCTTCTCCTCCGGTCCTGTTACCTGGTGGGCGCGGAAGGGGAACGCGCGGGCCGGGCCCGGGCCGAGCTCCGACTGCGGCGGCAGCCTCTTGACCGGGTGCCACTGAACGCGATGCTGAGCGTGCTGGGCGACGAGGCTCCGGGAAGCGCCGCGCAGTGGCGCGCGGCAGAGGCCCTCGTGGCTTCTGTGCACCAGCGGCGACTGCACCCGAGCGAGTGGGGCGCTCGTTTCAGCGCCTGGCTCGCGGCTGCAGGCTGGCCCGGTGAGCGTGGTCTCGGGAGTGAGGAGTATCAGGCCGCCGAGGCCTGGCAGCGCCTGCTGGAGTCTTTCGCGGGTACCGACGAAGTAGCCGGTCAGCTATCGCTGCCGGTGGCACTGGGGGTCCTGACCCGGCAGGCCCAGGACCGGTCCTTTGAGCCGGAGAGCACGGGGAGCGCGGTGCAGATCCTCAGCCTGCGGGAGGCGGCAGGGCAGGATTTTTCAGCACTGTGGATCTGCGGCATGACGGCAGACCAATGGCCACCGCCTGCTCGTCCTCACCCGCTGATTCCCCTGGCGCTCCAGCAGGGCGCGAACATTCCGGAAGCCTCTGCGGCAGCACTTGAGGCCCGGACCAAACTGAGTTTCGGGCAACTGCTGGTCGCCGCAGACGAGCTCGTCTTCAGCTGGCCGGCCGTCCAGGACGGGACTGAAACGCTTCCCAGTCCCTTGCTGACCAGCTTGCTGCCGACGACTGGGGACACGGCAGGCACGCCGGAGGCGGCTGAGAGCAGTCACCCGGACCGGGAACTCATCGCCGAATCCGCACGTCTGGAAGTGGTCTCGAACGATCCGCCACCCCAGTGGCCCGCTGGCGAGAGGGTCCCAGGGGGCTCCCGGGTTCTCGCGCTTCAGGCGGTGTGCCCGGCCCGGGCGTTTGTCGAGTTCCGGCTGGGGGGGACACCCCTGGAGCCCCCAGCCCGCCCCCTGGACCTGTCCACCCGGGGAAAGATCGTGCACCAGCTGCTCGACAGGCTCTACGGTTTGCCGGAGTGCAGCCGCGGACTCGCGCAGGTGACGAGCGAGCGGCTGGAAGCCCTGTTTGCGCCGGTCGTCAGTGGAGTCCTGAATCAATTCCTGTCAGCCAGGGAGCCGTTTCTCGCTCGCCTGCGGCCCGTAGAAAGCGAACGCCTCTGGGCTCTGGTGCTCAGCCTTCGTGATCTGGAAGCGGGGCGCCCGGGATTTCAGGTGCTGACCGAAGTCGGGAGGGAAGTCAGCGTTGGCCCGCTGAGGCTCAGGATCCGACTGGATCGACTGGATCGGCTGGACGATGGTGGCGAGCTGGTGATCGACTACAAGACCGGAAAGTTCTCTCTGGCCAGCTGGAAGCGGCCGCGTCTGCCAGAGAATCAGTTGCCGCTCTACGCGGTTACTGCCGGCAGCCGCGGTGTCGCAGTGATCGCGCTCAGGCCACGGAGTGTGAAGCTGCAGGGTGTCGGCGATCTGGCCCTCGGGATCACGGGCCTGAAGTCTCCGGCCGCCTTCTTCCGCGAAGCGGAGATGGACTGGAACGACACGCTGCGCCGGTGGCAGATCCAGCTAGATAGCCTCTCCGGCGAGTTTGCCGCGGGGGACTTCCGGGTGGATCCGGCAGACCGGCTGTGGGCGGTCGGACAGTTCGCGGGCCTGACGCGGATTCACGAGCTGCTGCCTGCAGAGGACGACAGCGAAGTAGCAGAGGGGTCAGACGAGTGACCGACTCTCTGGCAGCTCCAGATGCCGCGGAACGCCGTCGTGCTCTCGATCCCGGCCGCTCCTTTCTGGTCCAGGCGCCAGCGGGCGCGGGCAAGACCGAGCTTCTCGTCAGACGGTACCTCCGGTTGCTCGCCACGGCGGCGGAACCGGAAGAGATTCTTGCCGTGACCTTCACCCGCAAGGCCGCAGCCGAAATGCAGCGGCGCGTGCTCGGTGCGCTTGCGGGAGCCGGAGTCCCGGCCGCGAGCGCCCCGTCAGTCGGGACGGCCGAGATGGACCAGCTGGTTGCCGCCGTCCGGGCCCGGGATACGGAGCGGGGCTGGCAACTGTCGGGGCATCCAGCGCGGCTGCGCATCAGCACGATCGACGCACTCAATGCCGCTCTGGCCCGCAGCGCTCCGGTGAGCGCCGGGGCCAGCGCGTTGCGGCCCGTAGGTCAACAGCCTGAGCGGCTCTATCGACTCGCCGCCAGGGCCACGCTGCGCCTTCTGGCGGAGCAGGACGGACCCGCGGTCCAGGTCGCGGCCCTTCTTCGTCATCTGGATAACGATCCCGGCCGCGCTGAGGAGCTGCTCGCGCAGTTGCTCGCCCGCCGGGACCAGTGGCTACCGCTGGTCGGGGCGGGCCTGGATCCGCAGCGTGCGCGCGCCAACCTCGAGAGTGGGCTTGGCAGGCTGGTCGAACGGGAACTCCAGCGGGTGGAGGCAAGCGTCCCTGCTTCGCAACAGGCTGAGATGGCCGAGATCGTGCACGCCGCTGCAATCAATCTTGGGCGGGACCTCGCGACGGGCCACGGTGCCGGACGGAGCCTTGCCGACTGGGGCGCTTGGTGGCGATTCGCTGCAACCACGTTCCTCACCGGAGAGGGGGACTGGCGCAAGAGACTCGACAAGAACGGGGGCTTTCCGCCGGACCAGAAAGACCTCAAGGCCCACGCCATGGGCATTATCAGTCTCCTCAGGGATACGGCGGGCGTACTGGAGGCGCTGGCTGCCGTGAAGACACTGCCGGAACCGCACTACTCACCGGCCCAATGGACCGCACTCGAGTCACTTCTGACACTGCTACCGTTCGCCGCTGCTGAACTCAAGCTGATCTTTGCCAGCGAGGGCGAGACCGATTATGCGGAGATCGCGGCAGAGGCCAGGGCAGCACTGGGCGACGAGTCGGCGCCCAGCGAACTTGCGCTGCGGGTTGACTGGCGGCTTCAGCACCTTCTGCTGGATGAGTTCCAGGACACGTCCCAGGCGCAGTACGCCCTGCTCCGGGCGCTGACGCGGGGCTGGACACCGGGAGACGGCAGGACCCTTTTCCTGGTCGGCGATCCGATGCAGTCGATCTACCGTTTTCGCCAGGCGGAGGTTCGCCTGTTTCTGGATGTCAGGGACTATGGCCTGCCGGGAATCGTTCTCGAGTTTCTCCGACTACGGGCCAACTTCCGTTCAGTTCCCGCCCTTGTGGCCTGGGCCAACGCGACGTTCCACACAGTGTTTCCGGCCCGGGATGACCTGGTCAGCAGCGCCATTTCCTTTGCGCCGAGCGTGGCGGCCCGGAGCGGGCCGGCAGGCGATCCTTCCGCAGTTACGGTCCACTCCGCTGGCTGGCACCAGCAGAGTATCGAGGCCGAGGAGGTTGTGCGTATTGTCCGGGAGGCTCTGGTGCGCTGGCCGACGGGCAGCATCGGCATCCTGGTGCGGAGTCGCACCCACGCTGTGCATGTCGTTGCTGCGCTCCGTCTGGCGCACGTTCCGCTCAGTGCCACTGACCTGGTGGAACTTGGTCGTACAGCTCTGGCAAACGACCTGTTGGCCATTACCAGGGCACTGGTGCATGCCGGAGACCGGCTGGCCTGGCTGACGGTACTGCGCGCGCCCTGGTGCGGACTGACCCTCGCGGATCTGGCCGAACTGGCCGCCGTCGATGACCACCGCACCGTGTTCGAGCTGGCAGGCGACACCACGCTGGTCGGGCGTCTGACACCCGATGGCCGCGCGCGTCTCAGCCGGGTCAGTGTCGCCTTTCAGGCCGGCTTGTCGCGACTCGGGCAGATTCCCCTCCGGGATGTCGTGGAAGGCATATGGCTGGAACTGGGCGGGCCAGCCGTGGCGGGGCCTGAACTGCTGCTGGCTGACCTGGTTCTTGAGGAGATTGGCCGGCATGACGTGGGTGGCGACTGCCCCGACGTCCTGGCACTAAGCCGGGCACTGGACCAGACCCGGGCCTCACTGTCTGACCCGGGGGCCCTGGTACAGGTGATGACCATTCACAAGTCCAAGGGCCTGCAGTTCGACACCGTCATCGTACCGGGCCTGGGCAGGGCGATTCGGCGGGAAGATCGTCCGGCATTGTTGTGGCAGGAACTGGCCCACGCCGGTTCCCTCGATCTCCTGCTGGCCCCCATCAATGCGAGCGGCGCCGCAGACGATCCCCTCTACGAGTTGCTCTGGAGCCTGCGCGCCAGGCAGGAGACGGCGGAGACAGACCGCCTGCTGTACGTCGCTGTCACCCGGGCGAGGGAGCGCCTGCATCTGCTCGGCCAGGTGCCGCCGGACCGGGGCCAGCCCGATGCCGGGGCAGCCCCCCGGGCGGCCCGGGGCACCCTTCTGGAGCGCCTCTGGCCTGTGGTGGGATCAACCTGGCCCGCTACCACTTCTTCCCCGGCATCTCAGGCGACGGCTGGGTCGCCGTCAGCACCCTGGCAACAACCGGTGTTGCGCCGCCTGCCATCGGGGTGGCAGCGGCCGGCCGCGCCGCCGTCGCTGCGGCTTGCTCCAGCCAGTAGTCCGGCCCTACGCAATCCGGTCACCTATGACTGGGCCAGTGCCTGGGCCCGGCAGGCCGGCTCTGTAGCGCACCGCTGGCTGCAACAGATTGCGAGTGAAGGCGCCGCCCACTACCCGCCAGCCAGACTGCAAAGTCTCCGGCCCCAGTTCCGGCAGCTGCTGCGGCGGCAGGGTGCGGATTCGGCATCCCTCGACCAGGCTGTCCTGCGCGTGGAGGCCGTGCTCCAGGAGGCGCTAAGTGATCCTCAGGGTCAGTGGCTGCTTTCCACCGGGCACACGGAACAGCTCAACGAGTATTCAGTGACGGTGGCGGAGGGCGGCCGCTACCGTCAGCTGATCATCGACCGGGCATTCGTTGACAGCGAGGGCGTGCGGTGGATCGTTGACTACAAGACCAGCAGCCACGAAGGTGGAGATCCGGAGGGCTTCATCCGCTCGGAAGTGGAACGCTACGCCGCCCAGCTCCACGCTTACCGCCAGGCCTTTGTCTGTCTCGAGCAGCGGAAGATCAACACCGCACTCTATTTCCCACTACTGCAGCTGCTGCAGAGGATCGAACCTGACGCTGCCCCAGGGGCCGGCCAGCAGCCGGGCTAGAAGGAACCCGCAAGGCTCAGTGCATGGCTCCCATCTGCAGTGGCGGGTCCAAGCATCTGGAGTGCGCTGCGCAATTCGGGCGGCGCCTCGGGACGCGGCCTGGCGGTGCCGGTGACTTCGTAGGAGCGGGGCGGCGTGATGGTCACTGTCCCTGCGATCTCCAGGGCCCCCCCGGCATCCTTGAGGGCTCCAGTCAGCAGATCGTCCGGGCCCAGCCCATCGGCGCTGAAGGTCAGTTCGTAGGTTCCCGCGCCAAGCTGGGGGCCCGTGGTCGGGATGGGCAGGACGACTCCGGCGAGCGTCAGGTTGCCAACCGCGGCTTCGACCCGACCCTTCTTGACGACGAGCTTGTCGAAGCGTGCACTCACCTGACTGTCTGCATTACCCATCGCCGGTGCCAGCCAGGCCAGGGGCGCAGCCGCTTCCACCCCGCTGGCAGACCAGGCACCGCCCAATGACAGCCCCACAGTCGCGTTCACAAAGCCGTCCGGTACGGTTGCCTGGACCTCCGCAGCCAGCTGCCCCGTCAGGAGTTTCGCAGGCTGGACGCGCCAGAGCACCGGACCGAGCGCGATGTTGTTGCCCAGCGAGACACGCTGGACGGCGCCGCTCCACACCGTGCCGGACCAGCCGGTGACCGCGCTGGCCGGAATGCCGAGAACCCCAAACGCAACCCGGGCGGGGAGGAGGGCGATCAGGGACACGAGCAGTGCACTGAGGCTGGCGGCTACCAGCAGACGGGTCGGGCGCATGAAGCTGCTAGCGACCGGCAAGCTCAAGGACGAGATTGGAGTTTACGCGACCGGGTTCGCCGCTCGGATCAAAGGATGCCGACACTGCCGACAGGCCATGCCTGGCCTGGGTATCCGCCAGCCAGGCGGTGAGATCATCGAACGGGACGCTCTCGAGGCGAATACGCACTCCGTTCGGTCCCTCCGGTTGATTGCGTTTCAGGTAAGGACCGAGACCCCGCTCCCGGGTTGAGCGGTCGATGACGACGACCAGGGATTCAACGTTGCCCGGGACCGGGGCTGTCGACGGGCCCTGGGGTCCGAAGCGTCGTGCGACCTGTTCCAGATCTCCGAGCAGGCTGCGGCGCATTTCAAGCTCCGCAGCGGCTTGCCCGCGGGTGGCATAGAGTGGTTGCAGTCCCAGGGCGTAAACCAGCGCAAAGATGGCAAAGGCTGCTGCCAGCAGCACCAGCCAACGCTCTCGCGGGGCCAGCTTGTCGAACCATTCGCGCAGTGCCGCAGAATTCATCCCATCGTCCTCAAGCCCCGTTACCGGAGATGCGGATGCGCCCCTCGATCTGGTCCCCGGCGGCGTTAGACGACTGAATCTCCGCCTTGAGCTTGCCCGACTCTGCGACCAGCTTGCGAATGGTATCCAGGGAATCCGCACTGGGTGCTCGCACCTGCAGTTCCAGCACTCCTGAGCGGTAATTCAGCCCCTGGATGCTGGCGTTCTCGGCCTTCGTAACTGCCAGTGCGACGGTGGACAGAGTCTCCAGGAACTGGCGGGCAGCAGCCCCGGAAGCTGCACCGTCCCCGCCCTGAAGGGCGGCATCCACCCGACTCCGCAGGTCGCTGCCCGGTTCAACACCCGGAAAGGTGAAGCTGGCGGCCTGGCGGATCTCGATCTCCAGGGCAGCGTTCTCGCGCTTCAACCGCCAGGCGTCGGCTGCCGTCGCCGCCACGGTGGCCGTTGCCAGGCCGGCGACCAGGGCCGCTGCCAGACGCCAGCGGGGCCAGTGGCTGCCAAGACTGGTGTGTCGGGCATAGTCACCCTGCAGGAGGTTGACCCCGGGGCAGGTGACGATTGCCGCTGCCAGCCGGAGCAGGGCCCCATCGGGCAGGCGGCGGACCTCGAGACTCTCGACCCTGTCCTGGAACTGCTCCCAGACCGCGTTGGGCAGGCCGTCGACCGTGGCGTCATAGACCTGCAGATTGCGCGGCGGAGTGGCGCCGTCCTCGCCCACGGGCCTGGGCTGGGCAAGCCACAATTCCAGCAGGCTTACCAGGGAGTCCAGCTCTGCCACGACAGGATCACCGCCCGGCTCCCGCAGCAGGGCATGCTGCCGTTCAAGAATGAGCGTGGCGTTACCCGCGATGTCGAGTACGCCGTCGCTGTCGGCGTAGATGCCCTGAGCCTGGATTCCTGCCGTGGCGAGCTGGGTCTGCCAGCCGTCCATCCACTCACGACGGACGACGGCAACGGCCACCTGACCATCGGGGAAACGGGTGCCCGCGACAAAATGCAACTCCTCCACGTCTTCCGCCAGCACGTCCTCCAGGGCGAAGGGCAGGGCCTGGGCAATCCGGTTGGCGCCTTTGACGGGTACGTCGACACGGGTCCGTAGCACCCGCACAGCAGGCACCAGCACCAGTGTGCGCCGGTTCGCACAGAGCACCGCTGCCTCGGCGAGCGAGCCCGCGCCGGGCGCCAGGACGCAGGCGCCCGTGGCATCCACCACAGCCCATTCAGCCTGACCCGCGATGGGGCCGGCCCCGGTGACGAGACCAGGCCCGTCCGTCACCAGGCGGATGACCAGCGTTTCACTCATTAAATACGACGTTCCAGTTCAGTTCGCATCAAAGGTCCGTAGCCGGGTGCGCACCACATCCCTGTTGCGTTCCAAGAGACTGTACATACTGGACTGCGCAGTGCCAATAGACGCGGTAACGGTTAACAGAAACCAGTTGCTGCCTACCCCCAGCGGTATCTTGGGCGAGATGCCCTCACTGCCGGGGAAGTCAGTCTTGAAATCGGCGGCATCATCGTAGGCCCCGTTCACGAAGGGCTCCACGTCGAGTGCCGACAGATTGGGCAACAGCGACGCCAGGACCAGATCCGTCGCCGTATTGACGTTGAGTGTCCAGGATTGCCCATCCGTCGGTGGGGGAGGCAACGCCGTAACGTGAGGCTGTAGCGCCGCGTAGATTTCTGCGGTATAGCCCTCAACGGCCAGCAGCTCACTGGTGGAGACCAGCCAGAAGTTCGCCGGCCGGTACGGTGGCTGCCGGCCGGTGTACTGGTCATCCTCGGCGCCAACCGCCTCAACATCGGTTCCCGGGTCGATCCAGTCGACGGTGGCGTCTGCCAGTGCGGCTGCAGTTCCCTCGTCCAGGGGCCGCTCGAGGGGCAGAAGCAGCAGCAGCCGCTGAAACTGATCCCGGACCTCCTCGATACGCTTGCCATCCTTGCCGATGAGGCCATTGAGGTTGAAGCGGCCCTGCTGGTCCTGCAGGTACCCTTCGAGCTTGCCCGCCTCGACATCGAAGGCCAGCGGCTTGGCCCAGTTTTCCTGGATGGTATCCGAGCCGTTCTCGCCATCATCGCGATAGTCCTCGGCAAGCCCGAACCGGGCAAACTCCTCTCCACCGAGATCGTATTGCCGCGCCTGGTCCTGCAGCAGGAGGTTCTCGGTCCTCGTCAGGCCAACGCTGGTCTGCCAGAGCAGGTTTACTGCCAGTACGGTGGCAATGGCCACAACCAGTATGGCCGTGAGCACGGCGATGCCTGCCTGCCTGCCGGGTGGGGTTGTCATCATTGAGGCATCTCGATCAGCCGCTCGATCTCGCCCCAGTCCTCCAGGTCGAGAGTGACCCGGACGGCGCGTGGCCGGCCGGCGGGTGCGCCTGCGGTGTTGCGCAGGGGAGGCCACTGCTGCTGCCATTCACCCGTCCCCTGGCTCGTGTCCAGGAACAGGAGCTTGACGTCCTTGACGCCACCAAACAGTTTCTCGCTCCGCGGCTCCTGTCCCAGCACCGGGTCGACCACCGGCCAGTACTCGCGATACAGATCCCCATCCTCAAGCCGGTACTGAACCCGCTGGAGAGTGCCCCGGTGCGGGAGGTTCGCAGGATTAGGCCAGCCGCCCCGGGTGAGGCGGACCAGGAACTGCCCGCGGCCATCGGTGGTCAGGGGAAGCTCCCGGTCACTGCCGAGCTCATCCCGGATAAAGCGAGGCTCAACACTGCTGAAATCGGTCGAGAGCAGACGTAGCGCGCGCTGCAACATGGCCAGGCGCTCGGTCTGTTCCCGGGCCTGAGTTTCCTGACCCACCACGGCATTCAGCCCGCCCAGCGCCATGGCGCCAATCACGGCGAAGATGCCCATGGCCACCAGCAACTCCAGCAAGGTGAAGCCCGACGCGTCCCTGCGTCCAGGTGCCCTCACGGCTGGGAAGACTGGAGGACGTTCCAGTCTGCCGGGGCCACGGGTCCGGTCCCGGGCGTCGTGGGTGCCGGGCGGCCGAGAAATCCCGTGAGGGTGGTCACCACGCTGTCCGGCTGGTCCGCAAACGCAATACTGATATCCACGCGGCGCAGGGCCTCCACCGGGGTCTTCACGACCTTGATCGTGTAGCGCCAGGTGGTTCTGGCCATGTCCACGTCGTCGGATCGGCTGCCAATGGCCGGAAACTCTCCCAGCAGGCGAAGGCGGGTCATCTCGTTCATGGCTACCCAGTGAGCGAGGGTCTTGTCCCGCAATCTGCTGGCGACTGTCAGCGTCTGGTTCACCTGACCGAAGGCGGCCATCAGGCCGAGAGCAACTATGACCAGTGCCACCATCACCTCGAGCAGGGTGAAGCCTCGCTGGAGCCGGGCGTCAGCCATCGTCTTTGGTCAGTGTGGTCTTGCCGTCAATGGCCACGGCCAGGGAATAGCTGCGGTCTTCCTCGGTACTGCGGACGCGAATATCGAAGGCATCGCTCAGATCTCCGGAAGAAAAAATGAAGAGCTGGGGCTGGTACGTCTTCTCCACATCCTTCTCACTGCGTTCGAGATTGACCGCCCTGCCTTCGATCTCCAGTTCGAGGGCAAAGACCTTGGGCAGTTCCCTGGGCGCGAAGACGTCGCCGCTGATGCGCTCCCACTTGTCGTCCTTGGGGTCGAACAGGTCGCCACGGTCGAACACCGAGAACTCGTAGCGACCGGGATACAGTCGCAGGCCAAGTTCCCGGGACTGGAACGAGGCGTCCTCAAGGGCGAGAGCCAGAAGGGTTTCCAGCCGTTCGGCTTCCCGCCGCAGTTCCCGGTCGGTGCCGCCAGCCACGCCGACCGAGAGCGTAAACATGGCCGCCATGATGCCAATAATGAACACCACGACCAGCATCTCGAGGAGCGTAAACCCCCCGGCCCTCGAGCAGGGGCTAGTTGACGTCCCAGTTCCCGACATCTGCATCCGGGCCTTCGCCCCCCGGTTGTCCGTCCCTGCCCAGGGAATAGATGTCAAAGGCGCCTTGCTTACCGGGGTTGTCGTAGAGGTAGTCCCGGTCCCAGGGATCCTTCGGCATGCGGTCCAGATAGCCGCCCTCGGGCCACTTCTGTGCCGAATCCTGGGGCGGCGTGACGAGAGCGTCCAGGCCTTCCTGGCCGGTGGGGTAGCGAAAGCGGTCCAGCCGATAGAGTTTCAGGGCGCTTTCTATTGCCCTGATGTCCTGCTTCACTTTCGCGCCCTGGGCGTCATCAATACGATTGATGACGTTCGGTGCGATCAGCGCCGCGAGAATACCGATGATCACGATAACGACCATGATTTCGATAAGCGTAAAGCCGCGTGCGGCCCGGAACGACGTGTTCTCGAACTTCATGAATTGATCCTGCGATTCTGCGATGATCCGCCGCAACCCAAAGCGGCAGGTTAGCCCAGTGATTATCTGCCTCCCGCCAGAGCCTGTCAGCAAGTTTCAGCCAGATTTGACCAAGTGGCCCTAAGCGCCCGAGAAATAACGTTTTCCCCCCGGCTCCCGTCATCGTCTCTGGTGTGGGCCACAGGCTTTGCTGTGATCCTCGTCGCACTCCAGTTTCTGCCGGCTGAGTGGCACCGGCACCTCTGGTACGACCGGGCGGCCATTGGCGCTGGCGAGTACTGGCGACTGCTCACGGGCAATCTGGTGCACCTGGGCTGGATGCATCTGGCACTGAATGTGGCTGCCCTGCTCATAGGGATCTGGGTGTTCTATCCGGCACGCAGCCCCATTGGCTGGGTAGTGGCGCAGATTGTGTGTTCGGTAGTCAGCAGCGTGGGACTGTACCTTTTCAGCCCCGAGGTGAGCTGGTGCGTGGGGATGTCGGGTGCTCTGCACGGCCTGCTGATGATTGGTGCTATCGACTGGATCCGACAGGGCGATCGGATGGGCTGGGCAATGCTCGCGATCTGGTCTGGCAAACTGGCCTGGGAGCAGTTGCAGGGCGCACTGCCTTTCTCGACAGAGACTGTGGGCTCGGAGGTCGTCACGGACGCCCACCTCTGGGGGGCTGTCGGTGGGTTACTGTATGTCGCCGGCGAGCAGATTTATCGGCGCTGGGCCGGCGGTGGATCCTTAAGCCTGTCGCGACCTGAGTGAGCGGAGAGAGTGATGTCAGCAGCAACCCAAGCACAGATACTGCAAGGCGAAACGGCTCTGGTCACCGGAGCATCCCGGGGTATCGGCGCAGCAATCGCTGACGCCCTCGGTCACGCTGGTGCTGTCGTGCTGGGTACCGCCACCACAGCGGCGGGCGCCGCTGCCATCAGTGAGCGGCTGAAGCTGAAGGGTATTGCCGGTCGCGGCCTCGTTCTGGATGCCTCTTCCTCTGCTTCTGTCGCTTTGCTTGAGAAGGACATTGCCGGACAAGAGGGCCACATATCGATCCTCGTCAACAATGCAGGCATCACTCGCGACAACCTGCTCCTGCGCATGAAGGACGAAGAGTGGGATGCCGTGCTGGCAACGAACCTGACCTCGGTTTTTCGCCTCAGCAAGGTTTTTGTTCGCGGCATGCTGAAACAACGGCGCGGCCGGATCATCAGTATCTCTTCAGTGGTCGGGGCGATGGGGAACGCGGGCCAGGCCAATTACGCGGCTGCCAAGGCAGGCATCGTCGGCTTCTCCAGATCTCTGGCCCGGGAAGTTGGCAGTCGTGGTGTTACGGTGAATGTCATCGCACCCGGCTTCATCCAGACCGACATGACTAACGCCCTGTCCGAGGAGCAGCGGGAGAAACTGGCCACCCAGATCCCCCTGCAGCGTCTTGGTACGGTAGATGATGTGGCGGGTGCTGTGTTGTTCCTGGCGTCCGGCGCGGGGGCCTACGTCACCGGAGAGACGCTACATGTCAATGGTGGCCTGCATATGGCCTGAATAGTGGCACTTTCTTGCAGTGCTAGATTGGCCGCTGGGCTTAACCTAGAATACCCGCCGGTTGGGGGTTGCGATCTGCGCAAGGACTGCAGGTTAGCCTACCCGTATGCGTAGTCGGTCTCACTAAGAGGACATAGCACAGATGAGCAGTATTGAGGCACAGGTCAAGAGCATCGTCGCCGAGCAGCTTGGCGTAAAGGAAGACGAAGTCACCAACCAGGCGTCTTTCGTTGATGACCTCGGGGCTGATTCCCTCGACACGGTCGAGCTGGTCATGGCGCTTGAAGAAGAGTTTGAGACCGAGATTCCCGACGAGGACGCGGAGAAGATCAAGACGGTTCAGCAGGCCATCGACTACATCACCCAACGGGCTGCTGCTGCCTGATCACGCCTCTCTTTCAGGGGCTTGAGGGTGCCGCTGTCCCGTCAAGCCCCCCAGATCCAGTGATGTACAGCCAGCCTGGTTTCAGTCCAGGCACGTTCGAGAGGTAGCCACGGATGCCAAACAGACGCGTCGTGGTCACCGGTATGGGCATCATCTCACCGGTGGGCAACGATCTGGAGTCCGCCTGGCGCCAGGTCGTCGCTGGCGTATCGGGTATCGGACCCATCACCGATTTTGATGTCAGTCAGTTTTCCACCCGCTTTGGCGGCAGCATCCGCGACTTCGACGCGAGCCAGTACGTTCCCGCCAAGGATCTCAAGAAGATGGATCCCTTTATCCACTTCGGCATCGCCGCCGCTATGCAGGCAGTGGAGCATTCGGGCCTCAAGGACAGCGGCTATGCCCTCGACCGGATAGGGGTGGCGATGGGCTCAGGCATTGGTGGTATTGGCACGATCGAAGCAAACCACGAGCGACTGCAGGAGGGTGGTCCCCGCAAGATCTCGCCGTTCTTCGTGCCAGCCAGCATCATCAACATGATCTCTGGCCACGTATCCATTCAGTACGGCTATCGGGGCCCGAACATCGCGTTGGTAAGTGCCTGCTCTACGGCAACTCACAGCATCGGCATGGCCGCTCGTCTCATCAGCCACGGCGATGCGGAAGTCATGCTGGCCGGTGGTGCAGAACATGGCATCACGCCCATGGGGCTCGGTGGATTTTGCGCAGCCCGGGCCTTGTCCCAGCGCAACGACGATCCCGCCGTGGCAAGCCGGCCTTGGGATAGGGACCGGGACGGCTTTGTCCTGAGCGACGGCGCCGCCTGCCTGGTCCTGGAGGAGTACGAGGCAGCGCGCAAGCGCGGCGCCATGATTTTTGCCGAAGTTGTTGGCTTTGGCATGAGTGCCGATGCATTTCATATGACAGCGCCACCGGAGAACGGGGAAGGCGGCCAGGCCTGCATGCTCGCGGCACTCAAGGATGCCGGACTCAATCCGGATCAGATCAGCCACATCAATGCCCACGGTACTTCAACGCCGCTCGGTGACGTGGCAGAAACCCGGGCGATCAAGGGAGTTTTTGGGAGTCACGCCAGCAGGCTTGCCGTGAGTTCCACCAAGTCGACTACAGGCCACCTGCTGGGAGCTGCCGGAGCGGTGGAGGCCGTGTTCAGCATTCTGGCGATCCGCGACCAGGTTGCTCCGCCGACCATCAACCTCCAGAACCCCGACCCCGAATGCGATCTGGATTACGTCCCGAACACCGCTCGTGCCATGCCCATCGAGAGTGTGCTCAGCAACTCATTTGGTTTCGGGGGCACAAACGGCAGCCTGATTTTCCGCCGGGTCTGAGGTCCAGCCAGTGGCCCGGGATGCGGCCATGTTAGTGCGACCGGTTGTCCTGCAGGGTGACTACGACCTGCTGGCCCTGCACTCTGGCAATCCGGGGCGCTACCCGTACCTTCTCGAAAGCGTTGCCACTGCCGCCGAAGGCCAGACTGGCGGGGAGTCCTTCGATATTCTCTTCGGCTTCCCGGGCCGCACCTTGCTGCTCGACGAACACTTTTCCCTCCATGGAGCGCAAGGCAACGAACGCCAGCAGTTCCTCCCGGCACTGGATGAATGGTGGCTAAGCCACCGGGTGGCCGAAGATCCACTCACCGTCCTTCCATTCCACGGGGGCTGGTTTGTCTATCTGGGCTACGAACTGGTACAGCAGATCGAGCCATCAATTCGCGCGACTGTCCCGGCCAGCGGGCCTGTTGCCTTCGCCACGCGAATTCCTGTGGCTCTGGTGCGGAGTCGTCGCACGGGAATGGCCTGGATCGTTGCAGAGGCCGCCCACGCGGAGGCCGTAGACGAACTCAGACAGGACCTGGAGCGTTACGGCACTGGAGTGTCCGCATCGGCGGGCACCCGCGAGTCCCAGGTCACGTCCCTCAGCGAACCGCGGGCCGAGCTGTTCCTCGCAGCCGTAGCCGAGATTCGCGAGCGAATCGCCCGGGGTGAGGTGTATCAGGTCAACCTGGCGCGGCACTGGCTGGCAACGGTAAGGGAAGGGGTCCGGCCCGCAGACATCTACGGCCGGCTTCGTCAGTCAAACCCGGCGCCCTATGCCGGTATCGCCACCTGTGGTGACTGGACGCTGATCAGTTCATCCCCTGAACGGCTGGTGCGCAGCCGGGGCGGCACAGTCGAAACCCGACCCATTGCCGGGACACGGCCAACCGCCGATCATCCGTCGCTGGAGGAAGCCAGGCGCCTCGAGTTGCTTGCCAATCCAAAGGAGCGCGCCGAGCACATCATGCTGCTTGACCTCGAACGGAACGACCTCGGACGCATCAGTAAGCCGGGTTCGGTTGAGGTAGACGAGTTCATGGCGGTGGAGTCCTACGCCCACGTGCACCACATTGTCTCCAACGTCCGCGGGCAGCTGCGCGACGACGTGTCACCGGGCGGAATAATTCGCGCCCTGTTCCCCGGGGGAACGATTACGGGTTGTCCGAAGATCCGCTGCATGGAGATCATCGCCGAACTCGAGGGTCAGGCCCGTGGTCCCTATACAGGTTCGATGGGTTATCTGAACCGGGACGGGAGTTGCGACCTGAACATTCTGATCCGCACCTTCGTCATGCGCGGCCGCACGCTGTCCTTTGCGGCTGGCAGCGGCATCGTGGCCGACTCCGAGCCTGCGCGGGAACTTGAGGAGACTCGCGCCAAGGCCAAAGGCCTGTTACTCGCTCTCGGGGCATAGGTGCGGATGGACCAATGGTGGATCAATGGACGCGCCGGTCGGCAGGTTGACATCACTGACCGGGGTTTCACTTACGCCGATGGCCTGTTCGAAACAGTGGCCATACGAGCTGGCGCGCCGCGTTTTCTGGGTCTGCACCTGGACAGGCTACTGACCGGATGCGGCAGACTGGGCATAGCGGTGCCGACTCGCGCCAGCCTTGCGGCAGACCTTAAGGCGAGCGTCCGCGACATACCCTACGGGGTACTCAAGGTGTTCGTGACCCGGGGCCCGGGCCCGAGGGGCTACGCGCTGCCCGATCGACCGGCACCCACGGTGGCCTGGGGGACCGGGGAGAGTCGCGCTCAGCCCTCGTTACCGATTGAAATCCGGTGGTGTGAGACCATGACATCAGCGAATCCGGCGACTGCAGGGCTGAAGTCCCTGGGCCGGCTCGAGCAGGTGCTCGCCCGGGCGGAGTGGCAGCAACCCGAGATCGCCGAAGGACTCATGCTCAGCACTGAGGGACAGCTGGTTGGCGGTACCGCAAGCAACGTATTTCTCGTCGCCGGTGACCGGCTTCTGACGCCGGGGGTTAACCGCTCCGGCATTGCAGGAGTCATGCGGCGGGTCGTCATTGAGGCGGCACTGGGCGCCGGCATCCCGGTTCTGGAAACAGAGCTTTCCGCCGCAGATGTTCGCAATGCCACTGAGGTCTTTTTGACCAATGCGCTGACAGGTATCCGTCCCGTGCGGCAGCTCGGCCCCCAGCGCTGGGCTACGGGACCCGTAACCGGGCAGTTGTGCCGGTTATTGTTTGCCGCTGGAGTCGGGGAATGCGCCGGAGAATCCTGACACTGGTGTTTCTCTTCGTCGGCTTCGGGGCGGCCGGTGCGCTTTGGGTCCGCGACTATGTGGCGAGCCCGCTGGCCATTCCTGCCGGCGGTTACCGGCTCGATATCGCACCGGGTACCGCCTGGTCTGCCGTTGCCCGGCAACTGGAGGACGATGGCATCACGTCCTGGGGCTGGGTCCTCAGGGCCACCGCGCAGCTGACAGGACAGGCGGGGCGGATCCAGGCTGGCGAATACGACCTGACCCCCGGCCTGACGCCCCGGTCTCTCCTGGCGCAGCTCGTTGAGGGACGCGTTCTTCTCCACAAGTTCACCCTGGTAGAGGGCTGGTCGGTCCGTGACGTCCTGCAGGCTATCCGCGCAGAGCCTGCGCTGGAGAAAACCCTGGTGGCGACCCAGACCGGCAGCAGTTCGGCTGAGGTAACCATAGAACTGGCCCGGGAGCTGGATCTGCCCTGGCAGAGCGCCGAGGGCGCGTTCCTGCCCGAAACCTATCTGTACGCTCGTGGGACGACCGACCGCGCCATTCTGGCGCGCGCGCACACAGCCCTGAGGAACAAGCTCGCTGACGCGTGGGCAACGCGCGATCCGGCGCTTCCCCTGGGCAGTCCCTACGCACTTCTGACCCTGGCCTCCATCGTAGAGCGCGAGACTGCCCTGGCCAGCGAAAGGCCACTGATTGCGGGCGTCTTCGTCCAGCGGCTCAGGAAGGGCATGCGGCTGCAAACCGACCCGACTGTCATTTACGGGCTTGGCCAGGGCTTTGACGGTAACCTCACGCGGTTAGACCTCAGGACAGATACTCCCTGGAACACCTATACGCGGGATGGGCTCCCGCCAACCCCGATTGCCGCGCCCAGTGCAGCCGCGCTTGACGCCACGTCCCGCCCGGCGGACACCGACTTTCTGTTCTTCGTAGCCACGGGCGATGGCGATGGGAGTCATCGTTTTACCGCTACCCTTAGCGAGCACGAGGCGGCAGTCAGGGACTACCTGGCTGCGCTTAACCAGCGTAACGTCAACTGAGTACAGGCACATGGGCACTACCGGAACCGCAAGCGGCCGCTTCATTACCATCGAGGGCATCGAGGGCGTCGGCAAGTCTACCAACCTGAGCTTTGTCGCGAATGAACTGCGCCGGGCCGGTCACGCTGTCGTAGAGTCCCGCGAGCCAGGTGGAACGGCCCTCGGGGAGCGCATCCGCGATCTCCTCCTGAGCCCGGATACCCGCATTGCCCCACTCACGGAACTCCTGTTGATGTTTGCTGCGCGGGCCACGCACCTGGACGAAGTTATCCGGCCCGCACTGCTCAGTGGCAAATGGGTGGTGTGCGATCGCTTTACCGATGCCAGTCACGCTTACCAGGGTGGCGGCAGGGGCTTGCCGGCAGCGACCATCGATACGCTGGCCAGTCTGGTGCAGGGCGATCTTCGCCCCGACCTGACCCTGCTGCTCGACGCGCCCCTCAAGGTTGCGGAAGAGCGGCAGGCAGGTCGCGGGCACCGGGACCGGTTTGAGCAGGAGTCGCTGGCCTTCTTCGGCCGGGTCCAGAAGGCCTATCTGGACCTTGCTGCCCGGGAGCCGGGTCGGGTTCGCCTGATCGATGCAGGGCGGCCGCTCGCCGTGGTTCAGGAAGATATCCGCCGGGTTCTGGCGGAATTGAGCTAACAGGCTAGATAATAAGCTTAAGCTAATGAATAAAAAGCCTTTCCCGATGCTGAATGCACCCTGGCTCGATGGGACTCTCCAGCGCTTTGAGGCGCGCCTGGAACGGGGACAGACACCCCAGGCGCTGCTTGTTCACGGTCCTGCCGGGACGGGCCGCCGCCACCTCGGACTGACGGTCGCGGCCCGCCTTCTGGGTTCTGACTGGCGGCCGTCCATGGATACGCCGGCCGAACAGCTCGGGGGCGTTCCCCACCCGGATTACTGGGGCGTCGGTCCGGAGGAGGATTCCCGGGTCATAAAGATCGAGCAGATTCGCGACCTTAATCAGGCGCTGAATCTGACCAGTCACCGGTCCGGTTGGAAGGTTGCCCTCATCTACCCGGCCGAGGCAATGACCCACAATGCAGCCAATACGCTCCTGAAGACCCTGGAGGAGCCCCCGGAAGCCACCACCCTGATCCTTGTCACCGATGCGTTAACCCGGCTCCCGCCAACGATCGTCAGCCGCTGTGAGCGCGTGCGTGTCTCTCCGCCTTCACGCTCGGTGGCTTTAAAATGGCTGAGTCATTCGCACGATGACCGGGCGGCCTGTGAGCGGGCTCTGGCTTTTGCGACCGGGTCACCCCTGATGGCGAGAGCCCTGCTGGGCGACGCGCAGGGGGAAGGGGGAGGGAAGGTGCTGGCTGAGTTAGCCGACGAGGTGCAGCGCCTTATCGACCGCTCCGTTCCACCCACAACACTGGCGAAGACCTGGGCAAGGCGCGATGCCGGCGTCTGCCTGCGCTGGCTGTACCTGCAGACTGCCGAGCTCCTGCACAGCCAGGTCGGGACCGGGGGCGAACGGTTTTCGGGGCTGGCGCACTTGAATATTCCCGGGGTCCCCCTGAACATGGCCGCTTGCTGCGCGTATCTCGATCAGGTCATGGAGGCCCAGCGCCTCAAGGATCGTTCACTGAACATGGAAGCCATGTTCGCTGACCTGCTGATGTGGTGGTACGGTGCGGCTGGCGCCACCAGGTATTGATATGTCGAAACCAGGATTGCTGACACTGACGATCAGGGACAAGAGCGCCCTCTATCTCGCTTACATGCCGTTCATTCGCAATGGCGGCCTGTTTATCCCGACGAGCAGCAGTTACCGCATTGGCGACGAAGTCTTCATGCTCCTGAACATGATGGGCGAGGACGAGAAGATCCCCGTAGCGGGTCGGGTCATCTGGGTCACGCCCAAAGGGGCCCAGGGCAAGCGGACCGCGGGCATTGGCGTTCAGTTCAGCGATCAGGATGGCGGTGCCACCCAGAAGAAGATTGAGAATTATCTGGCCGGGGCCCTCGGCGGGGACAAGCCGACCCACACGATGTAGCCGGCCATGTAGCTGGGGCCCTAGCGGCCGGTCACATTGAGGCCGCCGCGCAGGACCCGGGTATCGAAACCCCGTTCACTAAGCACAAAAGCGCCGGCCGAACTTCTGCGTCCGGTATCGCAACACACGACGTAAGTGGTCTTCGTGTCCAGCGCATTCAGCTTGAGGCGGATGAAATACAGCGGAATGTTGCTCGCCCCAGGTTCGTGATAACTCTCGAACTCGCTGGGCAGGCGGACATCCAGCCATCTGCCGCCACCGGCGACAATCCGGCGGGCCTCTTCGTGATCCACCCAGGCCACCATGGGCTCGTTGAGCAGCGTGGTGAAATCGTCCTTCCCAAGGCGCATCAGCGCGCCGTCGGCTGCCATGGTCACCGTAGCGTTCCGGCGACTGTGGGAAATCAGTGCCTCCTCGCCAAAGGTGTCACCCACGCCGAGCTCGGCAAGCTTGATACCTTCCTTGTTGAGTGGCGTCTCGCGGGTGACCGTGCACCGGCCACGCGTGATGACGTAGAAATAGTCTCCCTCATCACCCTGCTTGATGATCACGTCCCCGGCGTTGAAGTTGACCTGCTGCATTCGCATGAAGATCGCCTGGATGTTGCCAGGGGGAATGCGGTGAAAGGCCTTGGTCTGGAGGAGGGTGATCATCCAGTCATCGGAATTGCCGTGGTCGTCACTGCGGAGTTCGTTGACCTCGTAACTGCCGGTTTGGTCCCAGGTGAGCATCACGTCGAGCAGCTCGGTATCTACGGAGATGTACTCCACGCGATCCACGGCACGGACCGTATACCGGCGAGGCAAGACCGGAGTAATGGGGTTCCGTGACTCGTCTGAATTGGACCGGAGGAGCCGGACCGCCCCGTTTCGATCAGTGAGCTCGAGGGTACCGGAGACCAGGTAGTAGGTCCGTTTGTCAGTGTCACCCTCCCGCAGCAGCGGCTCGCTGCTATCCAGGGTACGGACCTCGATTTTCTTGGCCAGAGCCGCGACGTTCTCCCGCTTAAGCCCATCGAGAGGGGAAAAGCGGCGCAGCATGTCCGGAGTTACGGTTGAGTCATCCATCCGGGATGCATTGTAACCGTAAGAATTTCCAGGGCGAAAGCACTCAGGGCCCGAATCTGTGACGTCAGTTCCGAAGCAGGGCCCAACCCGGCGAAGGCCTGAAGCGGGGACCGAGCTGCTCGGCCAGTTCCTGGAGCCGGGCCTCGACCCGGTCTATCCCGATCTCCCGGGCGTAGTGCAGTGGGCCGCCGCGAAATGGGGCAAAACCTGTACCAAAGATGACTCCCGCGTCCACGAGATCCGCGTCGGCAACCAGGCCTTCATGCAGACAAGCGGCGGCCTCATTGAGCAGGGAATAGACCAGCCGATCCTGCACGGCTGGAGTTGCCGAGCCCCACTCGAGATCCGGGCGCACGGGTTTCCGGTCCCGATAGGTGTAGAACCCGGAGCCTGTCTTCAGGCCCAGATTCCCGCGCTTCACGAGTTCTTCAAGTTCCGGTGCCGGGCTGCGGCCCACAGTGGGCGCCAGGATTCTGGCGACATGAGCCGCGACATCGAGGCCGACGGAGTCAGCCAGCTCCACCGGACCCATCGGCATGCCGAACTCCGTCGCGGCCTGGTCGATCTCGGCCAGGGGTACGCCCTCGCGGATCATGTCCATGGCTTCGCCCATGTAGGGAGCAAGAATGCGGTTGACCAGGAAGCCCGGATGACTCCGGCACGGAACAGGCAGCTTGCCAATCTGGCGCGCGAAACCCGTTCCGGCCGCGAGCGCCTCGGGCGAGCTGGTTGATGCTGCGATGACCTCGACCAGGGGCAGCTGGGCTACGGGATTGAAGAAGTGCAGGCCGATCAGGCGACCGGGTTCCTGCAGACAGCCACTGAGCTGCTCCAGAGCGATGCTGGACGTATTCGTTGCCAGCACCACGCCGGGCCGCAAGGTGCGCTCCAGGCGCTTATACACCTCGGTCTTGACCGCCAGATCCTCGAATACAGCCTCGATGACCAGGTCCGCTGCAGCAACTCCGGTGCCAGCGGGATCTGGCTGCAGGCGGGCTACTGCGGCGTCGATCGCCTCTGGCTTCTTGAGCTTCCGGGTGAAGAGCTTCCGGGCCCGTGCGAGTGCGGGCTCAATAAATGTGAGTTCCCTGTCTTCGAGAGTGACCTCCAGTCCCCGCAGCGCGCACCAGGCAGCAATGTCGCCACCCATGACTCCGGCGCCAACCACGTGCACTCGGGTGATACCCGTCTTCCCCGTACCGAGTTTCTTGAGCCTTTCCTGGAGGAAGAACACCCGCACCAGATTGCGGGAGGCAGACGTCATTACCAGGCGCCCAAAGGAGCGCGCTTCGGCCTCGTAGGAGGCCGGCGATGGGGCAGCGCCGTACTCTTCCCACAGATCGATGATGGCGCCCGGGGCCGGATAGTGTTCCGGGCGTGCCTTCGCACTGGCCTTCTGGCGCAGGTTGCGGGCCAGCATCGGCCTGACTGGCCCCAGGGCGAGGAGGCGGTCCAGGAGTGGCAGGGGCCGGCGCGTCGGGCGCAGGCTGATTTGCCTGGCAGCGGCGCCTCGCCAGTCCCCGTCCGTGACCAGTGCATCGACCAGGCCTGACGACAGCGCCTCAGCGGGCCTGACCGAGCGGCCGGTGAGCATCAGGTCCATGGCCTTGCGGACCCCGATGAGGCTGGGTAAGCGGACCGTGCCGCCGAATCCCGGATGGACGCCGAGCAGCACTTCCGGGAGGCCGAAAACCGGCTCCGAGCCTGCGATCGCGATTCGATAGGAGCACGCCAGGGCCAGTTCCAGACCACCGCCCAGCGCAAACCCGTTGAGTACCGCAACGGACGGGTAGGGCAGCTGCTCCAGACGGGCAAAGACCATCTGACCCTGACTGGTCAGTGCAAAGGCCCGTTCCTCGGAATTCAGCCCTGGGAACTCCTTGATGTCGGCCCCCGCAATAAAGCCGGAGGTCTTGCCGGAAAATATCACCAGTCCGCTAAGGGAGCGGCTGGCGAGCTCCACCAGCACGGTGTGGAACTCGGTCATGGCGTCGACCGAAAGCGTGTTCGCGCCAGCATCCTGCCGATCGAAGCACAGCCAGCCAACATCATTGGCGTCGCAGGTCAGCTTCCAGTGCAGCAGATTTGCCGTTGCAGACGAGGACCCGGCGCTAGTCATGGCTTTACCTCAGTTCAAAATCGCAGATGAGCGGCAGGTGATCCGAATGCAGGATTCTGGGCACCTCAAACGAGGTGATCTCGATTCCGGCCCCGTAAAGGATGAAGTCCAGCTCCATACGCGGCGACTTACTGGGATAGGACGGAAGCCCCGCCAAGTTGGCGCTGCGCAGGCCTGCGGCCTTCATGAACAGAAACATTTCAGTCTCACCCCAGAACGTATTGAAGTCCCCGGCCACAATGACTGGCTTCTGGATCTTCGCAATCAGGTCGTAGAGATGGCGAAGCTGGAACTGGCGATGCCGGTACTTGAGGGAAAGATGGACGAGGAAAATAACCACCCCATCGAGTTCGAGTTCGATAATCAGCCGTTTGATCCCGGTATCGAAGTAGTGAAAGCGCTCCCCGAGGATGTGTGGCGCGGCCAGAAAGGCGTTAGCCTGCTTGCGCAGTATTGGCAACATCTGGTTCAGCGATTCTTCACCGTACTTGCACTCGTAGCTGGAGTAGTGGCCAAGGGCGTTCGCAATGGCCTCAGCCTGGTTCACACCGCCACTGCGAACCGACCCCACATCAACCTCCAGCAGCCCAACCACATCAGGTCGGCAGGATTTGACGAAATCTATGATGTTGTCGAGGTTTCCGGGACTGCCAAACAGGTAGCCTGCTCCGGGAACGGGTATCTGCGGTGGCATTCCGGCGCCAACGGCGTAGCGGATGTTGTACAACAGGAGTCGCATGCGTGGGGTCAGTGTAATGCCCTGCTGCGAGGGTTGGAACCACGTGCTAGGTTTCGCGGGTTGAGGAGGAGGGCAGCGTGATGTCAGATCAAGGTCCGATCCGGGTCTTCGTCAGCCATCTCTTCGAGAAGCACCCTGATTACCTCCGGGTTTTTGAGTACCTGGAGAGTCGGGAGAAGTTTCTCTACCTGAATGTCAGTAACCCCGACCAGCTGCCCGGAGGTGGCAAGGAAGGCCTCAAGGATGAACTGCGCGCACAGATAGGCCTCAGAGGTGATGGTGCTGCCGGTGTCCATCTACGATCTGAACCGGGACCTCGTAGCCTTTCAGATGGACTGCGCCGGAGCCTTCAACAAGCCCATCGTTGGCATCAAGTCCTTCGGTGCAACCGTCGTCCTTCACAAGCTCGTCCTGGACAGGGCCGCGGACATCGTCGACTGGGATGCCCGGACTCTGGTGGATGCAATCCGTCGGCATGCGCGCCACGAGAACACGGCGCGCTGGGATATCGTGGAGTTCAAGCTGGACTAGCGGCAACTGGCCGCACCACAGGCTCATTCCCCTGCTGGCGCTTGTTCTGCTCCGGGGCGCTCACGTAATATCGTTCTTCCGCCGCCTAGCCCGGCGTCATTGTCGCTGGACCAGGCACTGAGCGCCTGGCCACATCCGGAAGAATGATTATTCAAACTGACGCGCTGATCATTGGTGCAGGCCCCTGCGGGCTTTTCCAGGTGTTCGAACTGGGATTGCTGGGCATCAAGGCCGATATCGTGGATTCCCTGCCCAGCGCCGGAGGCCAATGCACCTGGCTCTATCCGGACAAGCCTATCTATGACATTCCTGCAGTCCCGATCTGCACGGGTGCTGAGCTGGTCGCCAATCTGATGACCCAGATCGAACCCTTCGGCCCGACATTTCATTTGGGCGAGGAGGTAGTTGGCCTGCAGGCCGTCCAGGGGGGATTCCAGGTCCGCACGGCTCCCGGCAAGGAGTTTCTTGCGAAGACGATCTTCATTGCCGGTGGCGTAGGCTCTTTCCAGCCGCGCAAGCTGCACCTCGAGGGGGCCGACGCCCTTGAAGATCGTTTTGTGCACTATCGGGTCCAGGAGCCGAAGATTTTCAAGGGTCAGCGTCTTGCGATTCTCGGTGGTGGAGACTCTGCGCTGGACTGGGCACTGGCGTTGGGTCCGGAAGCTGCAGGACTTACCCTCATCCACCGGCGGGACGACTACCGGGCGGCTCCGGCATCTGTCGCTCAACTCAAGGCGCGGGCCGCCGGCGGCAGCATCGAGATTATTGAATCAGCAAGCGCCACGGCGCTGCGTCTCGATGGCGAGCGCCTGACCGGCATTGAAGTCACCCTGAAAGACGGGACCCACCGATCCGTCGATGCAGACCATATCCTGGTCTTCTTCGGCCTCTCGCCAAAACTGGGACCTATCGCCGAGTGGGGCCTGACGCTGAACAAAAAGGTCATTGCCGTGGACACAGAGGCCTTTCAGACCAGTGTTCCCGGCATCTTTGCGATCGGTGACATCTGCGACTACCCGGGCAAGAAGAAGCTGATCCTCAGTGGCTTTCACGAGGCAGCGCTCGCGGCCTTCGCTGCGAAGGCGCTGATTGAGCCGGGCAAGAAGGTGCACCTGCAGTACACAACCACGAGCCCGCTGATGCACAAACGGCTCGGCGTCGCTGATTGAGCAGCCCATGACCGGGAGCCGCCGACCCGTTGTAATCGCGCATCGGGGAGCAAGCGGCTACCTTCCGGAACATACGCTGCCAGGCAAGGCGCTGGCCCACGGCATGGGCGCTGATTTTCTGGAGCAGGACGTCGTGGCGTCCAGCGACGGTCAGCTGCTGGTTTTCCACGACCTCCATCTCGATCAGCTCACAGACGTCGCCCGCCGGTTTCCTGGACGGGCCCGGCCGGACGGCCGGCACTACTGCATCGACTTCAGCCTGCAAGAGCTTCGGACCCTTACGGTAACCGAGAGACGGCGCAGGGACGGTTCCGGCCCGCGCTTCCCCGCGCGCTTCCCGGCGAACAAAGGGTCCTTCCGCATTCACACACTGGAGGAGGAGCTGGATCTCATCCAGGGGCTCAATCGCTCCACAGGCAGACGAGCCGGTGTGTACGCCGAAATCAAGGATCCCCAGTGGCACGCGAGGCAGCAGTTCGGCCTGGGCGACAGGCTAATCGAGACACTGCAGGCCTTCGGTTACCGCACTGCAGCCGACTGCTTCTTTGTTCAGTGTTTCTGCGCCGATGAACTGCGCCGGGTACGTGCCCGATACGGCAGCGACCTGCCGCTGGTCCAGCTGCTGGATGAGACTGCCACCGTGAGTCCCGAAGTCCTTGCTGCCGTTGCCGGATATGCTCAGGGTATTGGCCCGACTATCGGCCATACCTGGCCCGACCGGGGTCTGGTCAGCCTGGCGCGGGAGGCGGGACTGCTGGTACATCCATACACGTTTCGGGCTGATGACCTGCCCGACGGTTTCAATACGTTTGCGGAACTCCTCACTCAATTCATCGATGTGCTTGAGGTAGATGGGCTGTTTACCGACTTCCCGGACCTGGTGCTTGCCCACATTCGCCAGCGGGACTAGTCGGTCCAGCGCTGGGGCACCCGTTCAATGCGGTCCGTGTCGTAGCCGGAGTTCCTGAGCGAAACCAGCAGCTCGTTGTATTCAGCGACCGGCATGGTTGGCGTGCGGGACATGATCCACACGTACTTCCGATCCGGGACGCCAATCACGGTGCGCTGATATCCGGGGTCCAGATTAAGAATCAGGTAGTCAGCCTCGGGTACATACCAGGCAAACTTCATCTTCCATTCGGAGTTGACCGGTGGATTGGCCACACGGGCCTTTGGCGTGAACACTTGTTCGGGACCGTCAAAGCTGTCCCGACGGAAGGTGTAGGTAGTCGCTATGGTGCCATCCGGCTGCAGGGTGTAAGTCTCTACGCCGTTGTGGGCGCCGTTCTCCGAGAACATCGGCAGCAATGGAACGTGTATGGGGATCGAAGCGATGACGTACCAGGGCCCCATAAAGCGCGGCAGATCCACCGTCCCGGTCATACCTCGCAACGGGGGCAGACCGCTCGTCGTACAGGCAGACAGGAGCAGGCTAAGGATCGCGATTCTGAGAGTTCTCGGGGCCATGGCTTGTATCCTCTAGATGCGTATAATGTATATTATGTTATATTCATTATATACTCGGTATCTGAGACTCCGGGGCTGAGCCTCTTTCCCCTGGCCGAGCACGTCCCCAGCGCGTCGGGCGCCCGGAAAGCGCTGTGTATACTTCCCCCGCTTCTCGGGCTCCCGCCCACTGGGTATTGATGACAGCAGCTGCTCGCCAGGCTCGGACGGTTCGAATCGCGATGGTCGGCGCCCACCTGGCCTGTCTGGCCGCCCTCGAAACCGGGGTTAGCGCGATCGCCCTGAAGGTTGCTGGTCTCGCCTACCTGTTGCGGGCGTTTGGCGTTACCGCCGGTTATCACCGCCTGCTTGCCCATGCCTCCTTCAAGGCCGCACGCCCCACCCAGTTTGTCCTGTCCCTGCTCGGCGCTCTTGCCACCCAGGGCGGGCCGCTCTGGTGGGTATCGCATCACCGGAACCATCACCGCTACACGGACAGGCGCGAGGACCGGCATTCGCCCCGGCAGCGGGGTTTCTGGTACTCCCATATCGGCTGGATGTGGGACACAGCCAGCTTCGACACACCGGCAACCAACGTTAAGGAACTGTACCAGTTGCCTGAACTCAAGGCCTTGCAGCGCTACTACCCGCTGCTGATCCTGGCCCAGGCCCTGGGCTTCTATGGGCTCGGGGCACTGCTCGCGTACGTGTTCCCGGACAGTGGCACGAGCGGCGCTCAAATGCTGGTCTGGGGTTTCATCATCAGCACAGTCTGCCTCTGGCATGCCACGTTCATGGTCAACTCCGTTTGCCATGTCTGGGGAAAGCGGTCCTATGCAACTGACGATGCCAGCACCAACAATCCGCTGGTGGCTTTTCTCACCCTTGGTGAAGGTTGGCACAACAATCACCACAAGTTTGCGTACTCGGCGCGTCATGGCCTTGAGTGGTGGCAGATTGACCTGACCTACCTGAGCCTGCGCTGCCTTGAGACTGTGGGCCTGGTTACTGACCTAAAACTGCCTCGGAAGGTCGCCGTTACCTGACGACGCGATCAATAACAATCGCTACCGGGCCGCCAGGCACGGTAGCCCGTTGCCAACTGGCCTCACCATAAACATCTCCCGGCTTGGCGATCGGATCGCCGCCGTTGGCTATCCGCGCGACCAGGGTCGCGGTCGCAACGCTCGCCAGAGTTCTTCCGGGCAGCATGATGTCTGCATCGCTGATCTGCAGAGTGACAGGCAGTTCCTGCGCCTTCCGGCGGATAACTGCCAGTGGCGGGCCGGGATTCTCTGCGTCCCTGACGAACACGAATAATGGTGCGGAGGGCGACACCTGGGCTCGGAGCGTATCGCTCACCGACACCATCACGCTAATGCTGGACCCGCTGCCCACTGCCGGCGCTGACTGAGCCGCAACCTGCGCCGATGGGGAAGCGGTAGCTGGGCCGTCGAGTTCCGCCAGCTGTGTTTCGATAATCTGCCGAACCCGCTCCGGCGGTGACAACTCCAGAAGCGCGGTCCAGCGCTCCCTGGCCACCGCAGGCTGGCCACGGGCCAGGCTCAGACGACCGCCGTACCACAGGCCCTTGGGATTGCGTGGTTCTGCCTTGAGCACCGCCTCGATCTCGTCGCCCACAGGGCCGGTCAGGGACCCGGGATCAAGAACGATCCGCGCCTCCGCGACCCCAAGGCGAGCATCCACGCTCCGGCCCCCGGATGCATCCAGCGCGCGCTGATAGGCAGTGACCGCCTCCGCCGGCCGGTTGAGCCTGAGGTAGGAGCTGCCAAGCAGTATCCAGCCCTCCTCGTCTGCCGGTGCGTCCTTGAGCCGGCGTTCGAGGGAAGCGACCGCCTCCTCCATAGACCGCGCCTCCGCCGAAACGGCCGACTGGGCTGGCGCGGCTGCGGCGGACTCCCGCCAGTCGTACTCGCTGACCAGTAGATAAATCAGCACGACGGCGGCCGGAATGGCGAGCGCAGTCAGCGTTGCCGCCAGCGGGTGCGTGCCGGTCCCGGAACGGAGCAAGGGCCAGACGACGAGCCCAATGCTTAAGGCCGTAAACAGGACCGCAATGGCCGCGAAAAGTGTCAAGGTGGCTCCCCCGGGGCCGCCTCAGGCGGACCCTCATCGTCGTCAACGGCCACAGGCAGGCCCCTGCGCCGCCAGATGATCCGGCCAAGGCCCAGGCCCCCAATCAGCAAGAGCAGTCCCGGAGCCAGCCACAAGGCCGCTGTGGAGGCTTTGAAGCGTGGCTTGTAGAGCACGAAGTCGCCATAGCGATCCAGCAGGAAGGTCGTGACTTCCGTTTCAGAACGTCCCTCCTCCAGCATCTGGCGAATCTCACGGCGCAGATCCGCTGCCAGCGGGGCGTTGGAATCTGCGATCGTCTGATTCTGGCAAACGAGGCAGCGGACCTCGTGGGTCAGGCGGATGTAGATCTCCTGCTGAACTGGATCAGCAAGCCTGGCATCGGTATCCATAGCCGATCCGGATGCGGGACCAAGTGCAATGACCAGCCCGACGATCAGACCGCAGCGGAAATCAGTCATGAGCCAGTCCCAGCCGTGGCGATGCGCGGCAGAAATTCCTTCTTCCAGACCTCGAGAGTCATCGGCGCGATGTGCTTATAGAGCACCGTGCCATCCGGCCCAATAAGGAAGGTCTCCGGTGCGCCATAGACGCCCCAGTTAATTGCCGTCCGGCCATCCTGATCCACACCTACGGCTGCGTAGGGATTGCCCAGCGTGGTGAGCCACTCCCGGGCCAGTTCAGGGTCATCCTTCCAGTTGATACCGAAAATCGGTAGTCCGCTATCGCTCGCCAGCGCCAGGAGTGTTTCGTGCTCCTGACGACAGCCGGCACACCAGGTACCCCAGACATTCACGAGGCTGGTCTTGCCCAGGAGATCCTTGCGACTAAGATTCTGGCTGGGGTCGTCCAGCCGCGGCAGGCTGAACTCGGGGGCGGCCTTGCCCACCAGCGGCGACGGCACGAGGGTGGGGTCCTTGCCCAGTCCGAGCAGAAAAACCGCGAGCAGAGCCCCGAAGAACGTAACGGGCAGCAGAAAGCGCCAGAACGTCAAGCCGGCCTCGGAGCGCAGCACAGGCCCGGAGCGCAAGGTCAGGGCTGTGCCGGCTGGGCGCCGCGCTGGCCGGCAGCAGGGACAGCCGCTGTTTTGCGGGCACGCTGCCAGTAACGGCGGTCTGTGCCGGCGAGCAAGCCACCAAGGGCCATCACGATGGTGCCCAACCAGATGAAGCGCACCAGTGGCTTGTACTGCAGCCGGACGCTCCAGGCGCCGCCACCGAGTTCATCGCCAAGGGCCACGAATATGTCTCTGGACCAGCCCGCATCGATACCCGCCTCAGTCATGGGGGAACTGCGGACGAGATAGGTGCGCTTCTCCGGGTACACAGTGGACACCAGCTTCCCGCCGCGGGTGATCAACAGCTCGCCGCGCAGGCCTGTGTAGTTGGGGCCGGTAACCGGTGTCGTTCCCTTGAATGCGACCTCATAGTCGCCAACACGCACGGTTTCACCGGGAGCGATGCGCTGATCGGTTGCCAGCCCGAAAGAAGACGTCACCGTAATACCAAGTACACAGAGCCCGAGACCCAGATGCGCGACTGACATACCCAGGGCCGCCTGGGTCAGTCGGGGTCCCCTGCCCGCCAGCTGCCGGACCGGATCAATCAGTGCGGTCGCGATAACCCACGCCGCTGTAGCAACACCGGCAACAGTCAGCGCGCCATTGCCGCCGCCATACACCAGAAGTGGCACCAGAACACCGAGCGCCAGTGACACAGCCGCTGCCAGCCACAGTTTCCTGCCAACATCCGCAGGCGACCCACCCCGCCAGCTGGTATGCATGCCCACGCCCACGGCCACCATGAGTGGCAGCATGGGAATGAGAAATGCCGTTTCGAAATAGGGCGGGCCCACGGAAATCTTCCCGGCGTCCAGCGCGTCAAGCACCAGCGGATAAATGGTGCCGAGAAACACGAGCCCGGCCGCGATACACAACAGGATGTTGTTGATCAGCAGGAAGCTCTCCCGGGAAAACGGCTGGAAGCCCACGGGGCGATCGAGGGATGGTGCCCGCCAGGCGTAGAGCCCGAGCGCGACTCCCACCACGACCCCCAGAAAAGTCAGGATGAAGAGCCCGCGCGCCGGATCGGCAGCGAAAGAGTGCACTGACACGAGCACGCCGGAACGCACCAGGAAGGTGCCGATAAGACTGAGGGAAAAGGCAGCAATGGCAAGGAGCAGCGTGGAGCCTTTGAAGATTCCCCGCTTCTCGGTGACTGCCAGGGAATGAATCAGGGCCGTACCCACCAGCCAGGGCATGAACGACGCGTTTTCCACGGGGTCCCAGAACCACCAGCCGCCCCAGCCCAGCTCGTAATAGGCCCACCAGCTGCCCAGGGAGATACCGACGGTGAGAAAGACCCAGGCTGCCGTCGTCCAGGGCCGCACCCAGCGGGCCCACTCCTGATCAAGGCGCCCAGCCAGCAGGGTGGCCACCGCAAAGGCGAAAGCGACGGAGAACCCCACGTAGCCCGCATAGAGCATGGGGGGATGAATCGCCATGGCCGGGTCTTGCAGCAGGGGATTCAGATCGTTGCCATCGAAGGGGACGGGACTCAGGCGCAGAAAGGGGTTTGAAGTAAACACGACGAAGGCCAGGAAGCCGACGCTGATCGCCCCCATGACTCCGGTCATGCGGGCAGCAATATCCCGGGGTAGCCCACCACTCAGTGCAGTGACTGCAATGGTCCAGGTCGCGAGGATCAGAACCCACAGCAGCAGTGAACCCTCATGACCGCCCCAGACCGCGGCAAAGCGATACATGTCAGGCAGCGTGCTGTTGGAATTGCTGGCGACATACAGCAGAGAAAAATCGTTGTGGACGAACGACCAGGCCAGCAGTCCGAACGCGCCGGCGGCAAAGACAAACTGACCCGCCGCAGCGGCGGGCCCCACGGCCATCAGCGCAGCCTGCCCGCGATGGGCACCGACGAGGGGAAAGACGGTCTGGCAGATGGCCAGACACAGCGCCAGGATCAGGCACAGCTGGCCGAGTTCAGGAATCATCCGGGCTACTTCCTAGGCAGACAAAAAAGCAGGACCGCACTCAGTTCGGAGCTGTGATGGGCACGCCGGGCTTGCCCGGATGCCCCTGCGCTGCGAGGGACTCCGCAACCTCGGGGGGCATGTAGTTCTCATCGTGCTTGGCGAGTACCTCATCGGCACGAAACACCCCGCCCGGCTCCAGGTAGCCCATGGCGATCACGCCCTGGCCGTCCCGGAACAGATCCGGCAACACGCCCGAATACGCGACCGTCATTTCCTGCTGGTTGTCCCGAACCTGAAAGCGTACTTCCATGGAGCCGGTTTCCCGACGGACACTGCCCTTCTCCACAAGCCCGCCCAACCGAAACCGCTTGCCGGCCGGTGGCTCGCCCGCGAGCGCCTGGGTGGGTGTGTAAAAGTACAGCAGGTTTTCCTGGAATGCCCGCAGCGACAGTCCCACGGCGGCGGCCACACCGGCCACCACCAGGCCCACAACCAGCATTCTCTGTCGACGCGGCGTCATGACTCTCTCCCGACTGTTGCCCCGCTATTGTGCGCTTCCGCCCTGCCCGCCCGCCTGCTCAATTGCTCCCGGAGCCGCTGCTGGGTTTTCCTGAAACGCCAGCGGGCCGCGACAAGATTGCCCAGGATGACCAGGGCGGTGACCCCATAAGCCACCCATATGTAGCCTGCGTAGCCACCCATGGCAAGGGACTGCTCCATCACTTTGACCCCGCGGAGGTACTGCCCCGCAGCACATCCTGGGCCCAGCGGGACTGAAATTCCCGGGCCAGGACCTCGCCTTTGACGCGGAGCGCCAGGACGCCGAGAAAGTAGAGCGTGAAGGCCAGGATCATGGTCAGGAGCGGCCAGAGCATATCTCCGGAAATGGATGGGGCCTCCAGCTTGGACAGGGTTGGGCCCTGGTGCAGGCTCGCCCACCAGATCACCGAAAAATGAATGATGGGGACATTCGCCACGCCGGCAATCGCCAGGATTGCGCTGGCCCGGTCCGCCTGGTTGATGTCCTCGTAGGCACTGCGCAATCCCATGTAGCCGAAGTACAGGAACAGCAGGATGAGTTCGGAAGTCAGGCGGGGATCCCACTCCCAGTAAGTACCCCACATCGGCTTGCCCCAGACCGCGCCAGTAACCAAAGCGGCAAACGTAAACGAAGCGCCGATGGGCGCGCAGCTGGCCGCGACCGCGTGGGCGAGTTTCATGCGCCAGATAAGCCCAATCGCCCCCGCCACCGCCATCGTGACGTAGATCATCATGGACAGGTAGGCGCTGGGCACGTGGACATAGATGATCCGGAAGGCGTCACCCTGCTGGTAGTCCGGCGGCGCCAGCACGAGCCCTCCCCAGGTACCAATCGCCAGCAGCACGAGGGCAGGAATCAGGAACCACAGGCCCAGCTTGCCCGCGACCCCATACACATGGGGTGGCGATCCCAGACGAAAGAACCAGGTCCACACGTTCCGCTCTCCTTCCCTAGATCACAGCGCCGACTAGTCAGCGCTGACGCGAATGGCCCCGGCCGCCACGATGGGCGCCAGGCTCAACGCCAGAACCAGCAACGCGCCCAGCAGGTACAGCGGGCCCGTCGGGTCCTCTCCCCCCAGGGCCAGATCTGTGGCCCGGGCTCCTAATATAAGTACCGGTAGCATCAGTGGCGCGACGATGAAGACCAGCAACACGCCCGCGCCCCGCAACCCCGCCGTCAATGCCGCGCCGATCGATCCCAGCAGGCTCAGGGTTGGCGTACCCAGTAGCAGGCTCAGGGTCAGAACGGCCAGGGCCGTCGCGGGTAAATGGTAGGTGATTGCCAGGATGGGTGCCATGAGCACCACTGGTATTCCGGTGATGATCCAGTGCGCCAGAGTCTTGGCCAGCAGCATCCAGCCCAGCGGGTACGGCAGGGTCAGCAGCTGTTCGAGCGTGCCGTCTTCCAGGTCGGAGCGAAACAGCAGCTGCAGCGACAGCAGGGTCGCCAGCAAGGCGGCAATCCAGAGGACGCCGGGGGCAATCATGCGGAGCTGCTCCGCCTTGGGACTCAGCGCCAGGGGGAAGAGCGTCACCACGAGAATAAAGAATAGCGCCGAGTTGCTGGCATCCGTCCAGCGCCGCAGGCCCACGCGCAGATCCCGGGCGAGAATCACCCAGAAGAGCGTCAGCAGCCCGAGGGCAGGCGCCGGCGCTGCGTCGCGAGGTCCGTTGTCGGTCCTTATGGCCATGCCCTATGTGCCCAGCGCCAGCCGGGTGACCGGGGCGCTGCCGAAGTCGAGAGACTGGTGGGCAGCAACCACCGCCGCGCCGCCGTCAGCGAGATGTGCGCCAAGGGCTTGCTCCAGAAAACGGCGGCCGGCCGTGTCGAGATTGGTCTGGGGCTCGTCCAGCAACCAGAGGTCCGCCGCAGACAGCAGCACCCGGGCCAGCGCTGCCCTGCGCTTCTGGCCTGCGGAGAGGAGTCGGACGTCCAGCTCGGCGCAGGCGCCGAGGCCGGTGGCGTGGATTACCTCACTGACCCGGGCCGGCTGGCCCGCCAGCTGCGCAAAGAAGCGGAGGTTTTCCCGGGTGGTGAGTTCCGGCTTGAGTCCGGGGGAATGACCGGAAAACGCGAGCCGCAGCCGACCCGACTGGAGCTGCTGCCGGAAGTCGCTGCCCTGCCAGGTGACGCTGCCGGACTCCGGCTGGGTCAGCCCCGCAATGACCCGCAGGAGCGTGGTCTTGCCAGCGCCATTGGGGCCTTCGATCAGGAGCGCCGAGCCCACGGGAAGACTAAAAGACAACGCCTCGAAGAGGCAGGTCGTTCCACGCCACAGCGTTAAGCCCGCGCCTGCCAGCACTAAAGTCTCCAGAGCCCCGGTCCCCAACCGGCCAACGGGTTTGCCGCCCACCAAAGACGGCGCGTCATCCTTACTGACTTTTATATCTAAAACAAGTCACTGGGACGCTTTATTCCCCCAAGTTCCCCGGTCAGCTGGCGCCCCCAGCAGAACCCCGCGGGACCTGGCTTTACATAGTGGGGACCCGTACTTAGACTGCCTACGCGACCTGGAATCTGGCCGACCAACAACAACAAGCCCGACCGGATGTCGCCTGCCGCAGGAGTCCCCCATGGCCGCACTCTTCGAGCGTTTAGCGCTCCCCGCCCGGTCGGACACCCTCCGGACCTTCGATCCCGCCGGCGTCACTGCCGGCCTCGCCTACGTGAGTCGCTGCCTGCGGGGGCATCGACCCTTCGGCATCATCACAGGCTCAGTGGGCGGACTGGCGACTCTGGTTGAGCGGGTCGGCGGCGACTGCACAGCGCGGGAGGACCTGCACACGGTGCGGATAAGCACGCCCACGGACAGCGTGCAGACCTTCCTCTCAGGCTGCCTGGCCCAACTGGGTTTCGAACTGCGGCAGGCGGCGTTTGACGATCTGCACAAGCTGATGCTGGTGTTTCTGCGGCACGAGAGTGCGCGGGGCCGCCGTACCGTGGCGATCATTGAAGCGCCCGAGCGGTTCGGCCCCCACGTCCTCGAGTTCATGGAAACCCTGTCCAGAGT